>NZ_JARJHW010000033.1:0-52226 GCF_040560175.1 Streptomyces panacea | reverse complement strand
TGATGCGGTCCATCGCGTCGCCGCCCGACGGGTCGGTCAGATTCGCCAGCATCTTCAGCGTGAACTTCATCAGCAGCGGGTGCGTGAGCCCCCGCTGGGTCGCGATCTTCATGACCTTCGGGTTGCCGATCAGCTTCACGAAGGCGCGGCCCATCGTGTAGTAGCCGCCGTAGGTGTCCTTCAGGACCCGCGGATAGCGCTGGAGGGCCATCTCGCGCTGTCCGGGAGTCTGCCGGGACAGCGCCTGCACGATGACGTCCGCCGCGATCTGGCCGGACTCCATGGCGTACGCGATGCCCTCGCCGTTGAACGGGTTCACCAGCCCGCCCGCGTCACCGACCAGCAGCAGGCCCTTGGTGTAGTGCGGCTGCCGGTTGAAGGCCATCGGCAGCGCGGCGCCGCGGATCGGCATCGTCATGTTGTCGGGCGTGTAGCCCCAGTCCTCCGGCATCGACGCGCACCACGCCTTGAGGACCTCGCGCCAGTCCAGCTCCTTGAAGGCGGACGACGAATTGAGGATGCCCAGGCCGACGTTGGAGGTGCCGTCGCCCATGCCGAAGATCCAGCCGTAGCCGGGCAGCAGCCGGTCCTGCGGACCGCGCCGGTCCCACAGCTCCAGCCACGACTCCAGATAGTCGTCGTCGTGCCGGGGCGAGGTGAAGTACGTACGGACGGCGACGCCCATCGGCCGGTCCTCGCGCCGGTGCAGCCCCATCGCGAGCGACAGCCGCGTGGAGTTGCCGTCGGCGGCGACGACGAGCGGGGCGTGGAAGGTGACGGGCGTCTTCTCCTCGCCCATCTTGGCGTTGACGCCGGTGATACGGCCGGTGCGCGGGTCGATGATCGGCGCGCCGACGTTGCAGCGCTCGTGCAGCCGCGCCCCGGCCTTCTGCGCCTGCCGGGCCAGTTGCTCGTCGAAGTCGTCGCGCTTGCGGACGAGTCCGTAGTCCGGGTAGCTGGCGAGATCCGGCCAGTCGAGCTGGAGCCGTACGCCACCGCCGATGATCCGCAGGCCCTTGTTACGGAGCCAGCCGGCCTCTTCGGAGATGTCGATGCCCATGCTCACCAACTGCTTGGTGGCACGCGGGGTGAGACCGTCGCCGCACACCTTCTCGCGCGGGAACGCGGTCTTCTCCAGCAGCAGGACATCCAGGCCCGACTTGGCGAGGTGGTACGCCGTGGTGGAGCCGGCCGGGCCCGCCCCGACGACGATCACATCTGCGGTGTGTTCGGAGAGGGGCTCGGTCACAGCGGGATCTCCCGAAGACTCGTGGGACTCGGCTGGCGGGCCCCATCATGGCGTACCGACGGCTGTGGACATGTTCGGCACTGGACAGGTGCAGTCTATGGGTGCCTGTTGATCGACAAGTTGAAGGGCTGCCCCCGTGAACGACATCACCCGACCGGTCCCCGTCGTGCGGCTCCGCGTCCCCACCGAGGAGGACTCGCGCGAGTGGCACCGGGTCTTCGACGATCCCGATGTCATGGAGTTCCACGGCGGCCCGGCGCCGCTCACCGAGTACGAGGAGTTCGCCGCCCGTCAGCGCGCGCACGCCGCCGAACGCGGCTTCTGCCTCTGGACGATGCTCGACGACAACGACGAGGTCATCGGCTTCACCGGGGCGCAGCCGTGGCCGCACACCTCGTTCGGCCCGGTCGGCGAGATCGAGATCGGCTGGCGCCTCGGCCGCGTGTACTGGGGCAAGGGGTATGTGACGGCCGCCGCGCACGCGACGCTGGAACGGGTGCGGGCGGCGGGCGTCCCCACCGTCGTGGCGATGGTCGACGCCCGCAACGACCGCTCGGTCGCGGTCGCCCGGCGTCTGGGCATGGAGCTGGAGGAGACGTTCGTGACGCCGGTGGGGAAGCGGAAGGCGTACCGCTTCCGGCTCCGGCTCGACCGGCCCTGACCCCGCTCAGACCTCGGCCGGCTTGACCCCGCGGTGCAGTGCCACGACCCCGCCGGTCAGATTCCGCCACGCGACCTTCGACCAGCCGGCCTTCTGGAGCAGACCGGCGAGGCCCGGCTGGTCGGGCCAGGCGCGGATGGACTCGGCGAGGTACACGTACGCGTCCGGGTTCGAGGACACCGAGCGCGCCACCGGGGGCAGCGCGCGCATCAGGTACTCCGTGTAGACGGTCCTGAAGGGCTCCCACGTCGGCTGGGAGAACTCGCAGATCACGACCTGTCCGCCGGGCTTGGTCACCCGGTACAGCTCGCGGAGCGCGCTGTCCGTGTCCTGGACGTTGCGCAGACCGAAGGAGATGGTGACGGAGTCGAAGACGTCGTCCCGGAACGGGAGCTTCGTCGCGTCACCGGCGGTCAGCGGCAGCCAGGGGTGGCGCTTCTTGCCCTCGCGGAGCATGCCGAGCGAGAAGTCGCACGGCACGACGTAGGCGCCGGTGGCGGCGAAGGGCATCGAGGAGGTGGCGGTGCCCGCGGCGAGGTCGAGGATCTTCTGCGCGGGGCGGGCGTTCACCGCCCTGGCGACCTCCTTGCGCCAGAGCCGTGCCTGGCCGAGGGAGAGCACGTCGTTGGTGAGGTCGTAGTTCGCCGCCACGTCGTCGAACATCGAGGCGACTTCGTGCGGCTGCTTGTCCAGGGAGGCCCGGGTCACTGGCGTTCCGCCTGACTTGTCTCGGTTGTCTCTGCGCCGTTCACCGCGGCAGACCGCGGTACACCGGCCATTCTCGCAGGCGGGCCACGGCGCCGCGCGGCTGCCTCACGCGGGTCGGCGCGCGGGCTCAGGCACGCCGGTGGACGAGCCGCCCGTCGAGGACCGTGGCCACGCAACTGGCCGCGCCCGCACGCGCGAGCGCGCCGTACGGATCGCCGTACGGATCGCCGTACGGATCCGCGCCGGCCGGCACGTCGAAGACGGCGAAGTCGGCGGGACGGCCCTCGAAGCCCAGCGGCGGCAGCGCGAACGCCTCCTCGACCGGCCGGTCCGCGAACACGTCCAGCGTCGGCGGCCCCGGCGGTTCGCCGGCCCGCCGCTCGATCCCCAGCCCCGAGCGCGCGACGGCGTCCGCCACCGTGGCCCGCCGCAACGTGCCCGCGACCGCGACCGTCCCGTGCGCCAGCATCCGCCGTACCCCGCGCCGCGCGCTCGCGCCCCAGCGGGACTCGGTCATCTCCAGCGCGGCGAGCGCGGCGCCGGTGAGCGGTTCGGTGCCCAGTTCGTCGGCCTCGCGCGGGTCGGGGTGGTAGGCCCGCTCCAGCAGTTCGGGACCGTACGGATTGCACAGCCCCGGTGTGAGGATGCCCGGCCACCGTCTGACCCGGGCGGCGGGATGGACGGCTGCCAGCTCCTCGTACGGGCCGACGGCCTCGATCGCGTCGCCCGCGACCAGGACGGCGCCGCCGGGCACGGGCGCGCGCCCGGCGCCGGGCAGCAGCAGGTCCGCCCGGTGAATCGTCAGTGCCACCCGGTCAGTTGGCGTCGAGCAGCTTGAGTTCCGGGTGCGCCGTACCGCCCTCGATGGCGGTGGAGGAGATGTGCGAGACGACGCGCTCGTCGACCGGGTCGTCCGCCGGGTCGTCGTGCACGACGATGTGCTCGTACGTCGTGGTGCGCTGCGCAGGCACCCGCCCCGACTTGCGGATCAGGTCGATGATCTCCAGCCGGTTCGAGCGGTGCTTGGCGCCGGCCGACGAGACGACGTTCTCCTCCAGCATGATCGAGCCGAGGTCGTCCGCGCCGTAGTGCAGGGAGAGTTGGCCGACCTCCTTGCCCGTGGTCAGCCAGGAGCCCTGGATATGGGCGACGTTGTCGAGGAAGAGCCGGGCGATGGCGATCAGCCGCAGATACTCGAAGAGCGTGGCCTGCGTCTGGCCCTTCAGCTTGTTGTTCTCCGGCTGGTAGGTGTACGGGATGAACGCCCGGAAGCCGCCCGTCCGGTCCTGTACGTCGCGGATCATCCGCAGGTGCTCGATGCGCTCCGCGTTCGTCTCGCCGGTACCCATGAGCATCGTGGACGTCGACTCGACACCGAGGCCGTGCGCGGTCTCCATGATCTCCAGCCACCGCTCGCCGGACTCCTTGAGCGGTGCGATCGCCTTACGCGGGCGGGCCGGCAGCAGTTCGGCGCCGGCGCCCGCGAACGAGTCGAGGCCCGCCGCGTGGATCCGGCGGATCGCCTCCTCCACGGAGACGTCCGAGATCCGGGCCATGTGCTCGACCTCGGACGCGCCGAGGGAGTGGATGACCAGCTGCGGGAACGCGGCCTTGATGGCACCGAAGTGCTTCTCGTAGTACTCCACGCCGAAGTCGGGGTGGTGGCCGCCCTGGAACATGATCTGGGTGCCGCCGAGTTCGACGGTCTCCGCGCAGCGGCGCAGGATGTCGTCGAGGTCGCGGGTCCAGCCCTTGTCGGTGTCCTTGGGGGCCGCGTAGAAGGCGCAGAACTTGCACGCCGTCACGCAGACGTTCGTGTAGTTGATGTTCCGCTCGATGATGTACGTCGCGATGTGCTCCGTGCCGGCGTACCGGCGGCGGCGCGCGCGGTCGGCGGCGGAGCCGAGCGCGTGGAGGGGGGCCGATCGGTAGAGGTCGAGCGCCTCTTCGGGGGTGATCCGGCCACCCTCGGCAGCGCGGTCGAGGACAGACTGCTGGTCGGCCTTCTCGGTCACCGGGGCGTCACCTTTCGGCGGTGTATCAGTGGATCTACGGACCGATCCAGCGTACGCCAGGGGGCAGGACCGACCGGCTGCCGGGCTCGCGGGGGCCTGGTGGCCGCTACCGCTTCCTCAGCGTCCCCGTCGGGTTGCCCGCCGCCTCCTCGCGTGAGGCGAAGCTCAGATCACCGTTGTCGGTGAGGGTGAACGTCAGCGCGGCGGCCGCCGTGGTCGTGCACATCCCCGCCTTGCCGGGCCGGTCGGGATCGGTCGACTCCTCGATCCGGATCTCCTTCGCGGTGGCCGACACGAGCGTGCCCACGCCGTAGCAGTTGGCCTCCACGCCCAGGAGCGAGAGGAAGCTGGTCGAGCGGAGCACCTTCTCGCCCTTCTCGCCTTCGGTGATCTCGACCGTGTAGTCGCCGTGCGGCAGCCCGTTCCGGTCGGTCGTCGGGCCCTTCCAGGTGCCGACGAACTCCTTGGGCACGGCCGGAAGTGCGCCGGCCGCGCCGTCGTGCGTGGCCGACGCACTCGGCCTGTCCGCCGCCGAATCACCGCGGTCGGAGGAGGCGTCGTTGGAGAACTGGTCGAGGAGCAGCGTCCCGCCGAGCGTGATGGCGGCCAGCGCTCCCGCCACGGCGAGGACGACGGTGCAGCTGATCTTGCGCCGGCGGGGCCCGGCCCGGCCGGCGGTGACCGAGAGGGACATGCGGGGGTCATGGGTGTCGTGGATGTCGTGGATGTTCCGGGCGTCCTGGATGTCCTGGGGGTGTCCGTCGGCCGTACGGGGCCGCGCGAGCGCGTCCGGCTGCGTCGGGGGCCCGAACTCGCCGAGCGGGGGCGCCGGCCCGAACGACCCGGCCGTCGGCGGCGGCGTGTCCGGCTGCGGCGGTGTGGGCCAGTGCACCGGCCGGCCGGGGGCGCTCCGTACGGGCCGCGCCGTCTCCAGGTCCAGGAGTTGTACGGCGGCCCGGCTGACCTCCCGTACCAGCGGGTCAGGCAGCCAGCCCGCGTCGACCAGCGGGGCCGCGCCGCCGGGCGCGAGCCGCGCGGCGACCTGCGCGGGCGCGGGCCGCGCGGCCGGGTCCTTGGCGAGACAGTGGGCGACCAGGTCCTTCAAGTCGCCGTCCAGCGCGCCCAGTTCGGGCTCCTCGTGGACGACCTTGTAGAGCAGCGCGGCGGACGAGTCGCCGGGGAACGGGCTGACTCCGGCGGTGGCGTACGCGAGCACCGCGCCCAGCGAGAAGACGTCGGCGGCGCCCGTGACGCCCTTGCCGAGTATCTGCTCGGGCGACATGTAGCCGGGTGAGCCGACGGAGACGCCGGTGGAGGTGAGCGAGGCGGTGCCGTCGGTGGCGCGCGCGATCCCGAAGTCGATGAGCCGGGGCCCGTCGAGGGCCAGCAGGACGTTCGACGGCTTGACGTCGCGGTGGACGAGGCCCAGTTCATGGACCGCGCCCAGCGCCTCGGCGAGCCCGGCTCCCAGCGCCCGTACCGTCCGCTCGGGCAGTGGGCCGTACGTGGCGACCGCCTGGGTCAGCGAGGGGCCCGCCACATAGCCGGTGGCGACCCAGGGCGTGGCCGCCTCCGGGTCGGCGTCGAGCACGGGCGCCGTCCAGGCGCCGCCCACCCGGCGGGCCGCCGCCACCTCGCGGCGGAAGCGGGCCCGGAATTCCTCGTCCTGCGCGAGGTGCGGATGGATGACCTTGACGGCGACCGTACGGCCGCCCTCCGACCTGGCCAGATAGACCCGGCCCATGCCGCCGGCGCCGAGTCTGCCCAGCAGCCGGTACGCGCCGATGGTGCGAGGCCCGTCCGCGTCGAGCGGCTGCATACCCGTCCCCTCCCCGTTCCGCGTGTGTCGCCCCTACCTTCTCAGGACGGGAGCAACTCGACGTGGGGGTCGGCGGGATAGCCGGTCGTGGGTCCGGTGCGCCGGGCGAACTCCCGTACGCCCGCGAGCTGGTCGGGCCCGAATCGGAAGTCGAGCGTCGTGAAGTAGCGCTCCAGCAGCTCCGCGTCGAAGGTCTCCCAGCGCGCCGCCTGCTCGGCGACCTTCGTGACCTCCTCCAGCGACACGTCGCGGGAGGCGAGGAACGCCTGGTGCACCATGCGCACGGTCTCCGGCTCGCGCGCCAGGTAGTCCTTGCGCGCCGCCCACACCGCGAAGACGAACGGGAGCCCCGTCCACTCCTTCCACATCTGCCCGAGGTCGTGGACCTGGAGGCCGAGGCGCGGCGCGTCGTGCAGCGAGGCGCGCAGGGCGGCGTCGCCGATCAGTACGGCCGCGTCCGCCTCCTGCATCATCAGGCCGAGGTCGGGCGGGCACGTGTAGTAGTCGGGCGTGACCTCGTACTTCTCGGCGAGCAGGAGCTGCGCGAGCCGTACGGCGGTCCGCGAGGTCGAGCCGAGGGCCACCCGCGCCCCGTCGAGTTCGTCGAGCGGCACCTGAGAAACGATCAGACAGGACATGACGGGCCCGTCGCAGCCGACCGCGAGATCGGGGAATGCGACGAGGTTCTCGGCATTGCGGAGGAATTCGACCACGGTGACGGGACCGATATCGAGATCTCCGCGCACGAGGCGCTCGCTGAGCTTCTCCGGGGTGTCCTTCGTCAGCTCAAGATCGAAGAGGGCTCCTGTTCTGCCGAGGCCCCAGTAAAGGGGGAGGCAGTTCAGGAACTGGATGTGACCGACGCGCGGCCGGACGCGGGGGTGATCGCTTCCGCCGGTCGCGGTGTCTGCTGTGCTTTCAGGGGAGCTGTCCACACCGCGAGGCTAGACCCGTGGGGCGGGTGAGGCCGTCATGGGGGCCGGACGGGGGGCCTCTGGCGGGTCTCCGTCGCACGTCAGGGACCCCGCCACGTCAGCCGGCCGGAGGCCTCTTCAAACGTCCGGGTGAGGTGATCTTTGGGTGATCTTTCCCTCTACCGCTGCCCGTGAGACGCGTGCTAGGCTCGCCGCAAGTTGCAGTTTGGTTTCCCTTGCAGTACAGAGCCTGCGGAGCATGTGACCCGCAGGCTTTTGTAGTTTTCAGACTTGTTTGCAGGTTCTGGAGCAGGGCAACCCTTTGGCCCAAGGAGGGCTTATGGCTACCGGAACCGTCAAGTGGTTCAACGCTGAAAAGGGCTTCGGCTTCATCGCCCAGGACGGCGGCGGCCCGGATGTCTTCGTCCATTACTCCGCGATCAACGCGTCCGGGTTCCGCTCCCTCGAGGAGAACCAGGTCGTGAACTTCGACGTCACCCAGGGCCCGAAGGGCCCGCAGGCGGAGAACGTAACCCCGGCCTAGTTGCCCGGGTCGGAAGATCGCGCACGGAAATAAGCAGTATCAAGGAGCCCTGCTCCCCGCATGTCCGGTGCGGGAAGCAGGGCTCCTGCCTTGCCCGGCGCGTGAGAGCTGACGGTGCCGGCGGAACGGGCCAGGGCGGTCGGGGCCAAAGTCGCGCTGGTCAGGGCGAGTTGGGCGAGACCTTCGCGATCCGAACGACAGGCCCTGGGTCGTGTCTTCGAAGTAGCGCCGTCCGCCCGCAGGGCGGGGCCCGCGGCGGCTGGTGCGGTGCATCGCAAGGCGGAGGATCGGTCTCGTACCGGGCGTACTCGGCCGACTCCGACAACGCGGCCAGGTGCCGCCCGCCGCGGCAGCGGCTGATGTCACTGCGGCGTCGCGGGCCAGGCAAGACTTTGAAGACACGGCCTAGCCGTACAACTCCTCGATCTCCGCCGCGAAGTCCTCCACGACCGCCGTCCGCCGCACCTTGAGCGACGCCGTCAGCTGCCCGCTCGCCTCCGTGAAGGAGACGGGCAGCACACGGAAGCGGCGGATCGACTCGGCCCTGGAGACCAGCCGGTTGGCCTCGTCGACCGCCCGTTGCAGCGCGGCGAGCAGGTCCTCGTCCGCGACCAGCTCGTCCCGTGTCAGATGCTCCTTCTTCCTCATCTGGCCCCAGTGCGCGAGCCCGTCCGGCTCCAGGGTGATCAGGGCCGTGACGTACGGGCGGTTGTCGCCGAGCACCAGGCACTGGCCGATCAGCGGGTGGGCGCGCAGCCAGTCCTCCAGTGGGGCCGGGGCGACGTTCTTGCCGGCCGAGGTGATGATGACGTCCTTCTTGCGGCCGGTGATGGTGAGATACCCGTCGCCGTCCAGCGCGCCCAGGTCCCCGGTCGCGAACCAGCCCTCGTCCAGGGCCGGTACGGGCTCGCCGCGCTCCATGTCCCAGTAGCCGGCGAAGACCTGCCCGCCGCGCAGCAGCACCTCGCCGTCGTCGGCGATCCGTACCGAGGTGCCGGGCAGCGGCCAGCCGACCGTGCCCAGGCGGGGTTTGAGCGGGGGTGTCACCGTGGCGGCGGCCGTGGTCTCCGTCAGGCCGTACCCCTCGAAGATCGTGATCCCCGCGCCCGCGTAGAAGGCGGCGAGGGGGCGCCCCAGCGGGGAGCCGCCGCAGATGGCCTGTACGACCTTGCCACCGAGTGCGGCGCGTATTCGCCGGTAGACCAGCGGGTCGTAGAGCGCGCGGGCGGCCTTCAGCGGCAGCCCGGGGCCGGGGCCCGTACCGGCGGTGGCGGCCTCGACGGCCAGCCCGTACCGCCGGGCGATCTTCGCGGCGCGGTCGAAGGAAGCGGCGCGGCCCATCTTCTCGGCGGTGGCGCGGCCGGTGTTGAAGACCTTCTCCAGGACGTACGGGACCGCCAGCAGGAATGTCGGCCGGAAACCCGCGAGATCGGCGATGAGGTCGTCGGTGCGCAGCGACGGCGCGTGCCCGAGCCGTACCCGCGCGCGCAGACAGCCCACCGCGACCATGCGTCCGAAGACATGGGAGAGCGGCAGGAAGAGCAGCGTGGAGGCGGGCTCCTTGCTGACCGATTTGAAGACGGGGTGGAGCAGTTCGATGCAGTTGTCCACCTCCGCGAAGAAGTTGGCGTGCGTGAGGACGCAGCCCTTCGGGCTTCCCGTGGTGCCGGAGGTGTAGACGAGGGTGGCGAGGGACGCGGGCGAGAGCGCGGCGCGCCGCGCGTCCAAGTCCGCGTCGGGGATGTCCGCGCCCGCCGCGCGCAGCGCGTCGACGGCGCCGGTGTCGAACGTCCAGAGGTGGGCGAGGTCCGGCAGTTGCCTGCGCTCGTGGCTGATCAGCCGGGCCTGTTCCTTGCTCTCGACCGCGCAGGCGACGGCGCCGGAGTCCTGGAGGATCCAGCGGGTCTGGAAGGCGGAGGAGGTGGGGTAGACGGGGACGGTGACCAGGCCGGCGGCCCAGGCGGCGAAGTCCAGGAGCGTCCACTCGTAGGTCGTACGGGCCATGATCGCGAGCCGGTCACCGGGTCGCAGCCCTTCGGCGATCAGCCCCTTGGCGACGGCCCGGACCTCGTCGGCGAAGGCGGCGGCGGTGACGTCCCGCCAGCGCCCGTCCGCCTGCTTACGGCTGAGGACGGCCTCGTCCGGGGCGTCCCGCGCGTTGTCGAAGGGAATGTCGGCGAGGGACCCGTCCGGGGCGGGCGGCACGAGGGGCGGCACGGAGACCTGCCGTACGACTCCGTCCATCCACAGCTTCTCGGGCTCGACCTGTGCGAGGTCCGGCGGCGCGGACACCACCGGCGGCGCGGGCACGACCGGCGGCGCGGGCACGACCGGTGGACCCGGTGCGGATGGCGGCGCGGGTGCGGATGGCGGCGCGGGCACCTGCCGCGGCTGGGACCCCACGCCATCGTCGGGGACGTCTGCGGACACGCGCTGTTCCCTCATCTCTGCGCGGAGCGTGGGGCTCCGGTCCGGGCAGAGTTAATCCGGAGCGGGTCGCGAAATCAAGGCGGCGACGCCGTCACCACGTCCCCCGCCCCACCGCTGCCGCCAACTACCGCCGCGTGGCTGACGAGTTGCCCGTCGGCCACCGCTCGCCGTCCATGAGGCTTCCGAGCCCCGTCCAGGCGAAGTTCATCAGCGTCGACGCGGCCTCCTTCGCCGAGACGTCCGGGGTCTCGTTCGCCCAGTCGGCCAGCGCCTCGGCGGCGCCGACGAGTGCCTGGGCGACCCCGACGACGTCCCGGTCCCCCAGGTCCGCCAGATCGGGCGTGGCGGGCTTCGCGCGGGCCGCGTCCCGGAGCAGGGCCGTCACGAAGGAGATCAACTCCCCCCGCATGGTGATCACTTCGGCGGCGAAGGTCTCCCCGTGCGTTCGGGCCTGCCGGTGCAGCACCGACCAGGCGTCGGGGTGCTCCGCGGTGTGCGCGAAGAACGCGGTCAGCCCGGCCCACAGTTGCTCGTCCGGCGCGAGCCCCGGCTCCACGACACCGGCGCGTACGGCCGCGAGGAGCGCTTCGGCCTCGCGGCGGATGCACGCGGTGAACAGGTCCTCCTTGGAGTTGAGATACAGATACACCAACGGCTTGGAGACCCCGGCCAGTTCGGCGATCTCGTCCATCGAGGCCGCGCGGTAGCCCCGCCGCCCGAAGGTCGCCACCGCGGCGTCCATCATCTGCCGCTCACGTACCTCGCGCGGCATCCGTTTGATCTTCCCCGCGCCTGCGGAACCCACCTGGTCTTCCTCCCACCCCACCTGCCCCCGAACCCGCGTAAGCCTACGGTCAGAGCCCGCGCTCGATCGAGTCGAGCAGGCGCTTCCCAGCCTTCCCGGCCTTCCCGGCCTCCACGGGAAGCAGGCCGCGCGGCGGCCCGTCGAGCAGCGGCACGGACAGCCCGTGGACGGCCGGCCGGACGACGTACTCGGCACCGGGACGCCGTTCGGGCGGCAGGTCGCCCGACTCGACCGGCCCGTCGGGAGCGGCACCCCGCCGCCGGTGGTCGCGGCACTGCGCACACGACGCGGCGGCGCCCCCGGCCGAAAGGCCGGGGACGCCGCCGGGACGTGACTCGTGATCCGTTACCGCGTCACGCGGCGACCGGGACAGCGGTCTCGCGGTCGCTGGGCTCGGGCTCCGGCTCGTCGATCGGGGACGCCGACGCGGAGTTGTACTTGTCGAGGTCCAGGATCTTCTCCCGTGACGCGACGATGACCGGGACCAGGGCCTGGCCCGCGACGTTCGTCGCCGTACGGATCATGTCCAGGATCGGGTCGATCGCGATCAGCAGACCCACGCCCTCGAGGGGCAGACCCAGCGTGGAGAGGGTCAGGGTCAGCATGACCGTCGCACCGGTGAGACCGGCCGTGGCCGCCGAACCGACGACCGAGACGAAGGCGATCAACAGGTAGTCCTGGATGCCGAGTTGAACGTCGAAGATCTCCGCGATGAAGATCGCCGCCAGCGCCGGGTAGATAGCGGCGCAGCCGTCCATCTTGGTGGTGGCGCCGAACGGGACGGCGAAGCTCGTGTACTCCTTCGGCACGCCCAGGCGCTCGGTCACCCGCTGGGTGACGGGCATCGTGCCGACCGAGGAGCGGGAGACGAAGGCCAGCTGGATCGCGGGCCAGGCGCCCTTGAAGAACTGGATCGGGCTGACCTTGGCGACCGTCACCAGCAGCAGCGGGTAGACGCCGAAGAGGACCAGGGCGCAGCCGATGTAGACGTCGGCGGTGAAGGTCGCGTAGTCGCCGATCAGGTCCCAGCCGTAGTCCGCGATGGCGTAGCCGATGAGGCCGACGGTGCCGATCGGGGCGAGACGGATGACCCACCACAGGGCCTTCTGGAGCAGTTCGAGCACGGACTCGCTGAGCGCCAGGATCGGCGCGGCACGGTCACCGAGCTTGAGCGCGGCGACGCCCGCGATGGCGGCCAGGAAGACGATCTGCAGGACGTTCAGCTCGGTGAACGGGGTGATCACGTCCGTCGGCACGATGCCGGTCAGGAAGTCGATCCAGGAACCCGAACCCTCGGGCTTCTCCCCGTCCTTCGGGGTGAGGCCGGTGCCGGAGCCCGGGTTGGTGATCAGACCGATCACGATGCCGATGACGACGGCGATCAGCGACGTGATCAGGAACCAGAGCAGGGTGCGCGAGGCCAGCCTGGCGGCGTTGTTGACCTTGCGGAGGTTGGTGATCGACACCAGGATCGCGAAGAAGACCAGCGGGGCGACGGCCAGCTTCAGCAGCTGGACGAAGATGCTGCCGATCTTGTCGAGCGTGGTGTAGAGCCAGTCGATGTCCTGGCTGCGGGCGAGCCAGCCGAGCAGGACGCCGAGTACGAGACCGGCGACGATCTGGGCCCAGAACGGGACCTTGGGTATGGAGAGACCTGGGCCTGAACCGGCCGGCTTGTCGGCCTGGTCGGCCTTGCCGGTGGTGGCGGGCTCGGAATTCGCGGACACGGACACACTCCAGTTGGGCATACGGAGATACGGGGACGAGGGGGGTGGAACTGGGGGGTGCGGCGCCCGTGCGTCAGAAGTGGCGCCGCCGCATGAAGCGGGCTCGGATCAGCGAGAGCCGCAACAGACCGCGGACATGCAGCGGCAGAGATCGACATGCAGGCGCGCCACGAGCGCGAGGCTCACGGCGTGATGGCGCACTGCTGTCTTCATGCCCGATACATTAACACCGGGACTTTGGGGAACTCAAAGGTCTGCTTTGAGGTATCGAGGGGCGGGCGAACCGCCAACTGCCCCTGGCAGCACCGGCGCCCCAGCGCGTGAGCGGCTGGGGCGTGACGGACAGGCATGCGTGCGGTCGTACGGGTGTGACGAAACTTACGCGGTGCTTATACGGGACAGGACCCGTCCTACTGGGTCGCACCGTCCTCCTGCGTACGGTTCGCCTCCAGCTTGGCCTTCGCGGAGTCGACCCTGCCGACGAGCTGGGCGGACATCTCGTCGCGCTGCTTGCGCAGCAGGATGAAGCTGAGCGGCGCGGAGACGACGAGCGCGAGCAGCAGCACCCAGATGAAGTTGGAGTCGCCCAGGCCCTTGGGCAGCGCGCCGAACTGGACCAGGGCGGCGACGACGACGAAGCTGCCGACGAAGATGCCCAGGCGCATCGCGGTGTAGCGAATCGTGGCGCTCGTTCTGGCGGCGGTCACAGCGGCCCTCTCTCCTCGTGGCGATGTACGCGTCCGGCCGGATGACGACGCGGGCGTCGGACGTACGGGTCCGGCGTACACGACCAGTGAAGCACGCCGTCCGCCGTCCCATATAAGGGGGTTACCGCTCAAGGGATCCGGTGCAGCGGCAGCAGCATCGTGATGTCGTCGCGGTCGTCGCCGGGCGCCACCCGTATCGCGTCCGGCACCCGGCCGACCTCCTTGTAGCCGCACGACGCGTAGAAGTGGTCCACCCCCGTGCCGCCCCGGCAGGTGAGCCGTATCGCCTCGATGCCGTCCAGGCCGCGGGCGGCGTCGGCCGCCGCGTACATCAGCTCCCGGCCGTACCCCTTGCCCTGGTGCCGCGGGTGGACCATCACCGTGTACAGCCAGAGCCAGTGCCGCATCAGCCGGTGGGTGTTGAACGTGAGGAAGGCCGTGGCGGCCACCGCACCCTCCTCGTCGTGTCCGACGAGCAGCCGGGTCCGCCCCTCGGTCATCGACGCGAGGTGTCTGACCAGTTCGGCGCGGACGTCGTCCGGATCCACCGGAGGTACGAAGCCGACGGCGCCGCCCGCGTCGGAGACGTCCGTCCAGAGCGTGACGATCCCGTCGCGCAGGGCCGGGCCGACGGGCGGGTCCAGGGTGAACACAAGCGGCGACGTAAGTGGCATTCGTCAACACTAACTATTACCCGCCCAGGTACTCAACCCCGTTCCAGAACGCGAGAAGCCCCAGCTCAGCGAGCTGGGGCCGCTCAACGGGAACGTACTGGGAGATCAGAGCCGCATCGGCTGCGGCGTCTCACGCCGGTCCGCGTCGGGGCCCGGGTACTCCCGGATGATCTCGTAGCGCGTGTTCCGCTCGACGGGCCGGAAACCGGCGTCGCGGATCAGGTCGAGCAGATCCTCACGGCCGAGCTTGTTCGGCGTGCCGTAGTTGTCCGCGTCATGCGTGATCTTGTACTCGACGACCGAGCCGTCCATGTCGTCCGCGCCGTGCTGGAGCGCCAGTTGGGCGGTCTGCACACCGTGCATCACCCAGAAGACCTTCACGTGCGGGACGTTGTCGAACAGCAGCCGGGAGACGGCGAAGGTCTTCAGCGCCTCGGCGCCGGTGGCCATCGTCGTACGCGCCTGGAGGCGGTTACGGACCTTGCCGTCCTGCATGTCCACGAAGTCGTGCTGATAGCGCAGCGGGATGAAGACCTGGAACCCGCCGGTCTCGTCCTGGAGTTCACGCAGCCGCAGCACATGGTCGACCCGGTGCCTGGGCTCCTCGATATGGCCGTACAGCATCGTGCACGGGGTCTTGAGACCCTTCTCGTGCGCGAGGCGGTGGATGCGCGACCAGTCCTCCCAGTGCGTGCGGTGGTCGACGATGTGCTGCCTGACCTCCCAGTCGAAGATCTCGGCGCCACCGCCCGTCAGCGATTCGAGCCCGGCGTCGATCAGCTCGTCGAGGATCTCACTGGCCGTCAGCCCGGAGATCGTCTCGAAGTGGTGGATCTCGGTGGCCGTGAACGCCTTGAGCGAGACCTCCGGCAGCGCCTCCTTGAGCGCCTTCAGCGAGCGCGGGTAGTAGCGCCAAGGGAGCGTCGGGTGGAGCCCGTTGACGATGTGCAGCTCGGTGAGGCTCTCGCCGCGCATCGCCGTGGCGAGCCGGACGGCCTCCTCGATGCGCATCGTGTACGCGTCCTTCTCGCCCGGCTTGCGCTGGAACGAGCAGTAGGCGCACGACGCGGTGCAGACGTTCGTCATGTTGAGGTGCCGGTTGACGTTGAAGTGGACGACGTCACCGTTCTTACGCGTCCGCACCTCGTGCGCGAGCCCGCCCAGCCAGGCCAGGTCGTCCGACTCGTAGAGGGCGATGCCGTCCTCACGGGTCAGCCGCTCGCCGGCCCTGACCTTCTCCTCCAGCTCGCGCTTGAGCCCCACATCCATGACAGATGCAGTCATGCGGCGCCTCCCACTGTGTGTGCCATTTGTCCGCCGAACGCCCGGTTATCAGGCTCCACCAACCGTACGCCTACGTTTCGTCGGGAAGTTCGCCGACCCGGTTCTCCCACTTCGTGGAGAGCACGATGGTCGTACGGGTCCGGGAGACGCCCTTCGTACTGCCGAGGCGGCGGATCGTCTTCTCCAGACCGTCGACATCACCGGCGCGGACCTTGAGCATGTACGAGTCGTCGCCGGCGATGAACCAGCAGTCCTCGATCTCGCTCAGACCGCGCAATCGGTGCGCGACGTCCTCGTGGTCGGCGGCGTCGGAGAGCGAGATGCCGATCAGCGCGGTGACACCGAGGCCGAGCGAGGCCGAGTCGACGGTGGCGCGGTAGCCGATGATGACGCCTGCCGCCTCCAGCCGGTTGATGCGGTCGGTGACGCTGGGCCCGGAGAGCCCGACGAGCCGGCCGAGTTCGGCGTACGAAGCTCTGCCGTTCTCTCTGAGGGCCTGGATGAGCTGCCTATCCACGGCGTCCATATGCCTGAAGCCTTCCATTGTTCAGCAATCTCGCAAGTTGATGTATGCAATCTAAGGCAGTGCGGCCATGCGGCGGTGCATATGCGGACTCGCTAGGAGGCGCCCGGCCCCGTACGGGAGCCCCCCAGCTCCCCCTCCCAGCGGCGGTACAACCGGTGCGGCACCCCGGCCGCGTCCAGCACCCGGCCGGCGACGAAGTCCACCAGGTCCTGGATGTGCGTCGCCCCCGCGTAGAAGCCCGGGGACGCGGGCAGCACGACGGCGCCCGCCTCGTCCAGCGTCACCAGATGCTTGAGGGTCCCACCGCCCAACGGGGTCTCCCGGACGGCGACCACCAGCGTGCGGCGCTCCTTGAGCGTGACGCTCGCCGCGCGTTGCAGCAGGTCCTTCGACAGCCCGAGCGCGACACCCGCCACACACGCCGTGGAGGCGGGGACGATCAGCATCCCCTTGACCGGGTACGACCCCGAGGACGGCCCGGCCGCCAGATCACCGGCGGCCCAGTGCCGTACGTCCGACACGTCGGGGGCGAAGGTGTCCGGCTTTCCGTCGGCGCCCCTGGCCAGCCACGCGCGCAGATCCTCTCGCCAGTGCGCGTCCCGGAAGGAGATCCCCGTCTCGTCGAGCAGCGTGAGGCGGGACGCGCGGCTGACGATCAGATCGACGCTCTCGCCGGCGTCGAGCAGCCCGCGCAGCACGGCCGCCGCGTACGGGGTCCCCGACGCGCCGGAGATTCCGACGACCCACGGCCGCCTGGGCCCGGCCGTGGGCCGCTCGACATGCCGCTGGTCCTCGTGGTCCGATCCGGGTTTCACGCGTCCGACCCTATCCGGCGCCCGGAAGCAGGAACCGGGGACGGTGCCTCGCGCGTTCCAGGGGTGGGAGCGCGACGACCCTTGGGGGGCGACATGCCGGATTCATCCATCGACAGGAACGCTGTGGGCCGTATCAAGGCGGCGGCGGCGCTGATGCTGGGCTGGCTGGCGCTGCTCTGGGTCCTGGAGGCCGTGGACTCCTCGACGGGCGCGCTCGACACGTACGGACTGAGCCCGCGTGACCTGGGCGAGCTGCGCGATGTCATCCCGATGGCCTTCCTGCACCACGGTTTCGACCATCTCGCGGCCAACTCCGTGCCGTTGCTCGTGCTCGGCTTCCTCGCGGCGCTCAGCGGCATAGGCCGCTTCCTGCGCGTGGTCCTCACGATCATGGTGGTCGGCGGCCTGGGCGTCTGGCTCACGGCGGCGGACAACTCCGTCACGGCGGGGGCGTCCGGTGTGGTCTTCGGGCTGCTCGGCTATCTGCTGGTGCGCGGCTTCGTCAATCGCAGCATGGTGGACATCGTGGTGGGCGTGCTGGTCCTGGTGATGTACGGATCGGCGCTGTGGGGCGTCCTGCCGACGAATCCGACGGTGAGCTGGCAGGGCCATCTCTTCGGGCTGATAGGCGGCGTGGTGGCGGCGTTCATGTTCCGCCGCCCCCAGCGCCAGGTCCCGGCGGGCGCGCTCAGGTACTGACCGCGCCCGCCCACCTCCCGCACGTCAGGGGGTCAGTCCCCGTACGAGCAGGTCGAGCAGCGCGCAGATGAACAGCGCCATCCCGATGAAGCCGTTGACGGTGAAGAAGGCGCGGTTGAGACGGGACAGATCGTTCGGCTTCACGACCTGGTGCTCGTAGAGGAACGCGGCGGCGACAATCAGCAGACCCACCCAGAAGAACAGTCCGGCGTCGGTGACCAGCGCGTACCAGACCAGCAGGGCCGTGGTCACGGCGTGCGCGACGCGCGCGCCGTACAGCGCGGCCGGGATGCCGAAGCGCGCCGGTACGGACTTCACGCCGTGCGCGCGGTCCGCCTCGACGTCCTGGCTGCCGAAGATCAGGTCGAAGCCGCCGATCCAGATGCCGACCGCCAGACCGAGGATGACGGCGTCCCACGACCACTCGCCGGTGACGGCGATCCAGGCACCGACCGGGCCCATGGCCTGGGCGAGGCCGAGGATGGCGTGCGGGAAGTTCGTGAAGCGCTTCCCGTACGGATAGACGACCATCGGGACCACGGCGACGGGAGCGAGCACCAGACAGAGCGGGTTCAGCAGGGCGGCGGCGCCCAGGAACACCACGAGGGCGACGAGCGCGCCCGTCCACGCGGAGCGCACCGACACCGCGCCGGTCACCAACTCGCGGTTCGCCGTACGGGGGTTACGGGCGTCGATCTCCCGGTCGATGATCCGGTTGCAGGCCATCGCGAAGGTCCGCAGGCCCACCATGGCGATCGTGACCAGCAGCAGCCGGCCCCAGTGGATGTTCTTGTCGAGCTGGAACATGGCCGTCAGCGCGGCGATGTACGCGAACGGCAGCGCGAAGACCGAGTGCTCGATCATCACGAGCCGCAGGAACGCCCGCGTCCTGCTGCCCGACGGCGCGGGCCCCGACCCCTGGGGCCGCTGCCGCCGTCCTTGCCGTCCCTGTCCGACGAGTCCGTCGGCTCCCTCCGCGGCACTGGTCACAGGCCGTACTCCCTCCAGCGCTTCGTCACCCGGTCCGCGGTCTCCGGGTCGGACTCGACCATCTCCGGCCAGCCACCGTCCCGCGTGTACCCCTCCTCGGGGAGTTTGCGCGTCGCGTCGATACCGGCCTTGCCACCCCAGAACTGCTGGTACGAGGAGTGGTCGAGGTGGTCGACCGGTCCCTCCACGACCGTCAGGTCCCGCGCGTAGTCGGTGTTGCCCAGCGCCCGCCAGGACACCTCGTGCAGATTGTGGACGTCGCAGTCGGCGTCCACGACGACGATCAGCTTGGTGAGCGACATCATGTGGGCGCCCCAGATGGCGTGCATCACCTTCTGCGCGTGCTTCGGGTACTTCTTGTCGATCGAGACGATCGCGCAGTTGTGGAAGCCGCCCGACTCCGGCAGGTGGTAGTCCACGATGTCGGGCACGATGATCTTGAGCAGCGGCAGGAAGAACCGTTCCGTCGCACGCCCCAGCGGCCCGTCCTCCGTCGGCGGACGGCCGACCACGATCGACTGGAGCAGCGGACGCTTGCGCATCGTCACGCAGTCGATGGTCAGCGCGGGGAACGGCTCCTGCGGCGTGTAGAAGCCGGTGTGGTCGCCGAACGGCCCCTCCGGCAGCATCTCGCCCGGCTCCAGCCAGCCCTCGATGACGACCTCGGCGTTGGCCGGCACCTGGAGCGGCACCGTACGGCAGTCGACCATCTCGATCCGCTTGCCCTGCACGAAGCCGGCGAAGAGGTACTCGTCGATGTCGCCGGGCAGTGGGGCGGTGGAGGCGTACGTCACTGCGGGCGGACAGCCGAAGGCGATCGCGACGGGCAGCCGTTCACCGCGCTTGGCGGCGACCTGGTAGTGGTTGGCGCTGTCCTTGTGGATCTGCCAGTGCATGCCGATGGTGCGCCTGTCGTGGCGCTGGAGCCGGTAGAGCCCGAGGTTACGGACGCCAGTCTCGGGGTGCTTGGTGTGTGTCAGACCGAGGTTGAAGAAGGATCCGCCGTCCTCGGGCCAGGTGAAGAGCGCGGGCAGCTTGTCCAGATCCACGTCGTCACCGGTGAGGACGACCTCCTGCACGGGCGCGCTGCCGGGCTTCACCTTCTTCGGCGGCACGTGCGTCATCGTGCCGAGCTTCCCGAAGGCCTCGCGCACCCCCACGAAGCCCTGCGGCAGTTCGGGTTTGAGCAGCCCGCCGATCTTGTCGCTGATGTCCGTGTACGAGGTGAGGCCGAGCGCCTTGAGGAGCCGGCGGTCCGTCCCGTACACGTTCATCGCCAGGGGCATGTCGGACCCCTTGACGTTCTCGAAGAGAAGCGCGGGGCCGCCGGCCTTGTTCACCCGGTCGACGATCTCACCGACTTCCAGATACGGATCGACCTCGGCCTTGATGCGCTTGAGGTCGCCGTCGCGCTCCAGCGCCCGGAGCAGAGAGCGAAGATCGTCGTAAGCCATGCGATCCAGTATCTGCTACTCGCTACCCTGGACCTGTAACCGGGGCCACCGCCCCGTACTCGATCTCCACGCACAGGGGGACCGCCCATGCTTCGGGTGCTGATGATTCTGGTGCCGCTGGCTCTCAGCATCTATGCCTTCATCGACTGCATCACCACCGACGAGAAGGACATCCGCCATATCCCCAAGCCCATCTGGGCCATCCTGGTGCTGCTCTTCCCGCTGGTCGGCTCGATCGCGTGGCTGATCGCGGGCAAGAAGCCCACGGCCGGCATCGGCTCGGCGGGTGGCCGCCGGGGCGGCTGGGTCGCGCCGGACGACAACCCCGACTTCCTCAAGTCCCTTGAGAAGGACGGCAAGAAGGACGGCGGGAAGGACGGGGCGAAGGACGGCGGGAAGAAGGAAGAGACGCCGGCCGCGGACGCCGACGCGCTGGCCGAACTGGAGCGGCGCGAGGCCGATCTGCGTCGCCGGGAGGCCGAGATCGAGCGCCGCGAGAAGGGCGGCAGCGCCGACGACGTCCCGCCGACGGCCTGAGCCCGTACGACGGCACAGCGGCGCGCCCCCGGCCCGATGGGCCGGGGGCGCGCCGCTGTTCGTGGATCGTCCCGCTGTGCGTCACACGCCCGCGTACGAGTGCTTTCCGGTGACGAAGATGTTGACGCCGTAGTAGTTGAACAGCCAGCAGCCGAACGCGACCAGCGCCAGCGTCGCCGCCTTGCGGCCCTTCCAGCCCGCCGTGGCGCGCGCGTGCAGATAAGTGGCGTAGGCGACCCAGGTGATGAAGGACCAGACCTCCTTGGGATCCCAGCCCCAGTAGCGGCCCCAGGCGTCGCCGGCCCAGATCGCGCCCGCGATGATCGTGAAGGTCCAGAGCGGGAAGACGGCGGCGTTCACGCGGTACGAGAACTTGTCGAGCGTCGCGGCGGCGGGCAGCCGCTCCATGACGGAGGACCACGCGCGGCCGACGGTGACGCCGCGGGCGACCTTGGACTCGTACACGTCACGCAGCAGGTAGAAGAGCGTGCCCACGGCGCCGAGGTAGAAGACCGCGCCGCAGAAGATCGCGGTGGAGACGTGGATCCAGAGCCAGTACGAGTGCAGGGCAGGGACCAGCTGGTCGCTGTCGGTGTAGAGCACGGTCGTCGCGACGCCCAGGTTGAGCAGGACCGTGGTGACCAGGGGCAGTCCGATCCAGCGGACGTTCTTCTTCGTGAGGAGGAAGGCGAGATACGTGCCGACCGCCACCGTGGAGAAGGTGGTGGAGAACTCGTACATGTTGCCCCACGGCGCGCGCTGCACCGCCATCGCGCGGCTGATGACGCCCGCCGCCTCGATCAGGAAGCCGAGCGCCGTCAGGGCGACGGCGATACGTCCGTACAGGTCGCCCTTGAGTGTGCCGCCCGCCGCGCCGGGGCCGTCGGGCACGTCGCGGCGTCCGGCAGCCGAGCGCGTGATGACCTTGGGCCGCTCCAGGACGGCGGTGCCGCCGCCGTTCTCCTTCTCCGCCGTGCGCACCTCGACCGTGGCGGAGCCCGCCGCACCGGCGCCGGTCAGCGCGGCGGCGGTACGGCCGACCTTGCTGCGGCTGCCCAGGACCCACTCGACGATATGGGCGAAGAAGGCCAGGGTGTAGACGGCCATGGACGAATAGACCAGCACGTTGGCGGTGTGCGCCAGGTTCTCGTTGGTGGTGGCGGCGAGGATCACTTCTCAGCCCCTTCGACAGGCTCTCCGGTAGGTGTGACGGGGGTTTCTTGCGCTTCTTCGGGCGCCGGGGCCGCGGGTGCGGTCGGCGCCTGCGCGTTGAGCGTCAGTGCCAGGTCGCCCAGCTCCTCGGGGAGCTTCGCCGACTCGCTGCGGCCGAGGCCGGCCATCTCCACGACGGTGACGCCGTCGGCGCCGCGTACCGCGCGGACCCAGATCCGGCGCCGCTGGATGAAGAGCGAGCCGACGAGCCCGAGGACGGCCCCGATCGCTCCGGTGAGGGCGAGCCCGTTGCCGGGCTGCTGCGAGACCTGGAAGGTCGCCCACTCCTTGATGTCCTTCTCGAAGGTCACCGAGCCCGCGCCGTTCGGCAGTTTCATCGTCTCGCCGGGCAGCAGCCGCTGGGCGAGCTTGTTGCCGTCGGCGTCCTTGAACTGCTTCATCTTGCTGGTGTCGAGCTGGTACACGTTCTGCGGCAGACCGGAGTCGACGCCGAGGCTGCCCTGGTAGCCGGTGAGCGCGAGCACGGGAAAGTCCAGTTCGGGGAACTGGGAGAACATGTTGCCGTTGCCCTTGCCCGCGAACGTCGGGACGAAGAAGGCGTTGAAGCCGAGCTGCTGCTTCTTGCCCTTGCTGTCGCGGTAGCCGTCCATCACCTTGATCGCGCCGGTCGAGGTGATGTTGTTGTCGATCGGCAGCAGCGGTGTCGCGCCCTTGAAGACGACCTTGCCCTTGCCGTCGCGGACGGTGAGGACGGGTGCGTACCCGTGGCCGATCAGATAGACCTTCGAACCCTTGACCTCCAGGGGTTCGTTGACCTCGATGACCGCCTTGCGCTCCTTGCCGCCCGCGTCCGTCGTGTAGCTGACGTGGGCCTCGAACTCGCGGGCCGTGCCGACCTGCGGTCCCTTGCGCTCGAAGGTTCCGACGAACTTGTCGAGGTCGAAGCTGAACGGTTCCAGGTCGTCGGTGTCGTACATCGAGCCCGACTTGAAGTCGTCGTACTGCGTGAGGGTGTTGGAGAAGCCGTCGCCCTCCATGATCAGCTTGCCGCCCTCGGACTTGAACAACTGCCCGGTGGCGAAGGCCACCAGCATCACGATCAGCGCGATGTGGAAGAGCAGATTGCCGGTCTCGCGGAGGTAGCCCTTCTCGGCGGCGACCGCGTCCCCGGCGGTGTGCGCGCGGAAGCGCCGCCGCTTGAGCATGGCGAGCGCGGCCTCGCGGGCCTCCTCGGGCTCCGCGGTCGTACGCCAGGTCGTGTACGCGGGAAGCCTGTCGAGCCGCTTGGGGGCGCCCGGCGGCCGGCCGCGCAGCTGCCCGACGAACTGCCAGGTGCGCGGGACGATGCAGCCGATGAGCGAGATGAAGAGCAGGAGGTAGATCGCCGAGAACCACACCGAGCTGTAGACGTCGAACAGCTGGAGCTGGTCGTAGATCGGGGTGACCGTCTCGTGCTTCTCCTGGAACGTCTGGACCTTGAGCTCGTCGACGCTGTTCTGCGGGATGAGCGAGCCGGGGATCGCGGCGAGCGACAGCATGAACAGCAGGATCAGCGCGACACGCATCGAGGTGAGCTGGCGCCAGAACCAGCGGATCCAGCCGAACGGACCGAGGCTGGGGCCGCCGATGGCGGACTCCTCGCGGGGGGCCGTGGAGAGCTGCGATCCGGCGGCGCCGAGTTCGCGGGACTCGCGCGCCTCGGGTGACTCGGGCGTCTCGGGCGCGGTCTCGGCCGCCTCCGCCTCCGCCGTCGTCTTGTCGGAGTCGGAGCCCGCGGTCGTCGTCTCTGTCTTGCTCATGGAACTAGATCCCCACCGTGAAGCCGTTGGTCCACGTCTGCATGTCTTGCATGATGCTGTCCCATACGCCAGTCACCAGCAGCAGCCCGGTCGCGATCATCATCACGCCGCCGATCCGCATCACCCACACGTAGTGGCGCTTGACCCAGCCGAACAGCCCCAGTGCCTTGCGGAACGCCACGGCGGCGAGCACGAAGGGCACGCCGAGTCCGACGCAGTACGCGACGGTCAGTATGGCCCCCCGCCCCGCGGTCGCCTGGTCGAAGGCCAGCATGTTCACGGAGGTGAGCGTCGGGCCGATGCACGGTGTCCAGCCGACCCCGAACATCGCACCCAGCAGCGGAGCGCCGACGAGGCCCGACACCGGCTTCTTGTGGACGCGGAATTCGCGCTGCGTGAGCCAGGGCAGCAGCCCCATGAAGAACACGCCCATCGCGATCATGAGTACTCCGAGGATCCGGGAGATGACCGCCCGGTTGTCCTGGAGGGTGTTGCCGAAGTAGCCGAAGAGCGCGCCGCCGGAGACGAAGACCGCGGTGAAGCCGGTGATGAACAGCACCGCGCCGGCGAGCATCCGCCCCCGCCGGGCGTCGCCCAGATCGGTGCCGCTGATGCCGGTGACGTACGAGAGGTAGCCGGGTACGAGGGGCAGCACGCACGGTGAGAAGAACGAGACGAGACCACCCAGCACCGCGATCGGCAGCGCGACCAACAGCGCCCCGTCGAGGACGGTCTCGTTCATGCCGGGAACTGCGGCGAGAACCTCCACGGGATCACTTCTCCGCGATCAGCGGGTCGATCATCTCGCGCAGCTTCTTGTCGTCGAGCGCCTTGAGCGAGCGGGCCGCGATCTTCCCGTCCCGGTCGAGCACGATCGTGGAGGGGATGGCCTGCGGATTGAGGGTGCCCTTCGGGAAGCCGTTGACGATGAGCTTGCCCGCGGGGTCGTAGATGCTCGGGTACGTGACGCCGAAGTTCTTCTCGAAGGCGATGGCCGAACCCTTGTTGGCGTCGCGGGCGTTCAGCCCGACGAAGGCGACGTCCTGCCCCTTGTCCTCGGTCTCCTTGGCGACCTTCGCGAAGTACGGCGCCTCGGCGCGGCAGGGTCCGCACCACGAGCCCCAGACGTTCAGCACGACGACCTTGCCCTTGAGGCCGGCCACGTCGAGCTGCTTGCCGTCCAGCGTCTCACCGGCGATCTCGTTGACCGCCTTGCGCTCGCCCTTGGCGACGGTCTGCACCCCGCCGGTGTTCGTCACGAAGTTGGTGTCACCGCCGCCGCCGGACGTGGCACCGCCGCCGCACGCCGCGAGGGTGAGCATGGCCGCCGACGCGACAACGGCCGGAAGTACGGCGCGTGGGCGTCGGTTCGAGCGGCTTGGGAGGGCTCGGCCAAAGTTCATGTGAAAAGTTTCGCATGGGCCATTCAGGGATCTTCTTCGCCCCCCTCGCTCCCGGAGAACGCACTGTCGGCGGCCTGGTCAGGGCCGCCGCCACAGGCGTTACGAGGCTTACGCGGCCTTGAAGAAGGTGTTCCAGCCGCCGGCCGGGGACTGGCCGACCTCCAGCGTACGGAGTTCGGCGAGCACCGCCGGGTCCTGGACATCGAGCCAGTCCGTGAACTGCCGGAAGGAGACGAGCCGTACGTCCTTCTTCTCCGCCATCCCCTTCAGCGCTTCTTCGACCGCATCCATATATATGCCGCCGTTCCACTCCTCGAAATGATTCCCTATGAAGAAGGGGGCGCGATTCGACTCGTAAGCGCGGCGGAATCCGGAGAGATACGCTTCGGTGGCCTGTTCGCGCCAGCCCGGATAATTCGAGGGAACGCCCTTCGTCGAATTCTTCGACTGATTGGCGAGCATGTTGTAGTCCATCGACAGCACCTCGAAGGAATGCCCGGGGAACGGCACGGCCTGCAACGGCAGATCCCACATGTCCTGTCGCTTGCCCGGCCACATCTGCCGGCCGCCGGGCGAGCTGGCGTCGTAGCGCCAGCCCAGCTTGCCCGCCATGGGCAGCAGGTTGTCCTGGCCGAGCAGGCAGGGCGTACGGCCGCCGACCAGTTCCTTGCGGTAGTCGAACGGCAGCGGATCGAGGTCCTTCCAGCCGCTGTTCGTCTTCCACTCGGTGACGAAGCCGATGGCCTGTTCGGTCTCGTCGCGCCACTGCTTCGGCGACCAGTTGCCGACGGAGCCGGAGCCGGCGCAGAAGTGCCCGTTGAAGTGGGTGCCTATCTCGTGCCCGTCGAGCCAGGCCCGGCGTATGCACGTGAGCGTGTCCTTGATGTGCGCGTCGGTGAGATAGCCGATGTCGGAGGCGCCGACGGCGTTGCCCGGCGGACGGTAGAGCGTCTTCTTCGACTCCGGCAGCAGATAGACACCGGAGAGGAAGAACGTCATCGCCGCGCCGTGGTCCCTGGCGAGGTCGAGGAAGCGCGGGAAGAGGCCGTTGCCCACCTCGCCCGCGCCGTCCCACGAGAAGATCACGAACTGCGGCGGGGTCTCGCCCGGTTCGAGCGGCACGGGCTTGGGCGGCTGGTGCGGCTGCTTTCCGGTGTCGGCCGTCGAACCGTCACCGATCAGCCGCACATTCTTCCCACTCGCCTTGCCGCTCGGCTCGACCCCGCCCTCGCCCGCGGTCCCGCCGCTGTCCCCACCGGAATTGCCGGACGCACCCGTGTGGGTACCGCAGCCCGCGATTCCGATTGCGGCCGCCGCCCCGATTCCGGCCCCGAGCAAGCCCCTTCGGCTCATGTCGCGCATATCGGTTCCCATCCGCGCTCGTTCATGTAACGTCCGCCGGTCATGCGGACGACAACACGTTAGATGGCACAGGGAACTCACAGGTTCCAGCAATTGGTAAAGCATCGGCCTGTAACAGCGGATGTGACATTTCCCGCCGAACCGTGGGCGATTGGCCGACTACGCTCCGAAGGCTTTCGACGCGCCCTTCACCGGTTTGGCACCGGCGAGAAGATGCGGGGGTACGAGATCACGCGCCGGTTCCGTATAGGCGACGGAGATCAGCCTCTCCCCCTCGTACGTGAATGTCGTCAGGGACGCGAGCGTGCACTGTCTGCGGCGCGGGTCGTGCCAGAGCCTGCGGCGCTCGAAGTGGCTGCGCACGATCCAGATCGGCAGCTGGTGGCTGACGCACACGGCCTCGTGCCCGAGGGCCGCGTCGCGCGCGTCGGCCAGGGCGGCCTTCATGCGGGCGACCTGCTCGACGTACGACTCGCCCCAGGAGGGCCGGAACGGGTTGGTGAGATAACGCCAGTTGGCGGGCGAGCGCAGCGCGCCGTCGCCGACCCCGAAGGTCTTGCCCTCGAAGACGTTGGCGGCCTCGATGAGGCGGTCGTCGGTGTGCAGGGTCAGGCCGTGGGACTTGGCGACGGGGGTCGCCGTCTCCTGGGCGCGCTCCAGCGGGGAGGCGACGACGTAGGTGATGTCGCGGCTCGCGAGGTGCTCGGCGACGCGGTCGGCCATCCGCCTCCCGAGTTCGGAGAGGTGGTAGCCGTCGCGGCGCCCGTAGAGGACCCCGTCGGGGTTGTGCACCTCTCCGTGCCGTACGACGTGAACGACGGTGGTCTCGGCGCTCATGCGCGCACACCCTCCTCGGTCGCTTCCGCGGCCGCGCGGGCGGCGGCCGGCAGGGCGGCGGCGACGCGCTCGACCGCGCGCTCGTCGTGGGCGGTGGAGACGAACCAGGACTCGAAGGCGGACGGCGGCAGATAGACGCCGTCGGCGAGCATCGAGTGGAAGAAGCCGGTGTAGCGGAACGCTTCCTGCCGCTTGGCTCCGTCGTAGTCGTGGACCTCGTCGGCGGTGAAGAAGACGGAGAACATGTTGCCCGCCGTCTGCACCCGGTGCGCCACGCCCTCCTTACCGAGGGCGTCGGTGACCAGCCCGCGGATCTCTGCGGAGACGGCGTCGACCTTCGCGTACGCCGCGTCGTCGAGCAGCCGCAGCTGCGCGAGCCCGGCGGCGGTGGCGACGGGGTTCCCGGAGAGCGTGCCCGCCTGGTAGACGGGCCCGGCGGGCGCGAGGTGCGCCATGACGTCGGCGCGACCGCCGAAGGCCGCCGCGGGGAATCCGCCGCCCATGACCTTGCCGAAGGTCATCAGGTCGGGCGCGACGCCGTCGATGCCGTACCAGCCGGCCTTCGACGTACGGAATCCGGTCATCACCTCGTCGGAGATGTACAGCGCGCCGTTCGCGGCGCAGAGCTCCTTGAGCCCGGCGTTGAACCCGTCACGCGGCGGTACGACGCCCATGTTCCCGGGCGAGGCCTCGGTGATCACACAGGCGATCTCGCCGGGGTGCGCGGCGAATGCCTCGCGTACGGCCGCCAGGTCGTTGTACGGCAGTACGACGGTGTCCCCGGCCTGCGCGCCGGTCACCCCGGGCGTGTCGGGCAGCCCGAACGTCGCGACACCGGAGCCGGCGGCGGCGAGCAGCGCGTCGACGTGCCCGTGGTAGCAGCCGGCGAACTTGACGATCTTCGCGCGCCCGGTGAACCCGCGGGCGAGCCGGATCGCCGACATGGTCGCCTCGGTGCCGGACGACACGAGCCGTACCTGCTCGACGGGCGCGACCCGGCCGACGATCTCCTCCGCGAGGGCGACCTCGCCCTCACCGGGCGTCCCGAAGGACGTACCCCGGGCGACGGCGGCCTGGACTGCTTCGATGACCTCGGGCCGCGCGTGCCCGAGGATCATCGGCCCCCAGGAACAGACGAGGTCGACATAGTCGCGCCCGTCGGCGTCGGTGAGGTACGGACCGTCACCGGACACCATGAACCGGGGCGTACCGCCCACGGCGCGGAAGGCACGGACGGGAGAATTCACGCCGCCGGGCGTCACGATCGACGCACGGTCGAAAAGCGCCTGCGAAACGGGGGCTTCGTATGAATACGACACTTTGGTCCTGATCTGCGTTCGGGGTCGGGTGGCCGGGGACGAAGGATCTCGGCCACCGATGAGCGGGGCGCGCGGTCTCCTCGTATTACATAAGGGCGTCAACGCCCCCGCGTCTGCGAAACTGGGGCGTCATAGGGGAAGCTCACGCAATCCATGGTGTCAGAGGCTTGGAAGTATCTGCGGACAGGTGTTTCACCGGTCGTCCGTGGGGGAGGTCACTGTCACGATGATCGGGTTGCGCGGCCGGGGCTGCGAGTGGTCGGGTGGAGATATGCATCGCGGTGGCGGACTGGGCGAGGGGACCGATGACCTCGGGCCCGACCCTGCCCGGCGGGGGAAACACCGGCGCCGCGAGCGAGAGGCCCGCGCGCAGCCTCCCTCCGGCCGGAACGACAGCCGGCCTCCGGGAGGCGGGAGCGGCCGGGTGGGCGTGACGTACAAGTACTTCGGCGCCCCGGACGGCGCGACGGCGGCCCGCGTCCCCATTTCGATGCGCCCGGAGGAACTGGGCGGCGACGAACTGGGCATGGGCGGCATGTTCACCAAGATCAAGCCCGAGACGATAGCCGCGATGGTCCTCACGGGCATCCAGGGCATGCCCCTGAACAAGGTCCCCCCACTCGAACTGGTCGTACTGCACCCGGACTACGCGGTGGTCAAACTCCCGATGACGGTGGTGGACCCCCTCCGCGACATCGGCGAGGAATCGGTGGGAGCGGCGGCCTTCATCTGGTCGACGGTCCCGGACCGGGGCGGACCGCGGGACGCGTTCTACGTCTACCAACTGCTGCACGAATGGCAGGACTTCAGCCACCGGCTGCATGAGGCGGGGCATCAGCCGTACTGCCTGGTGTGGCCGTAGAGCCGAGTTCCGGGGTACGGGCGCCCGCTCAAGTGGGCGCCCGGGGCACGGAAATGAAGGAGAGTCAGCTCCTCGGGGCGCGCTCTCCCTCTCGGCCCTTCAGTGCCGCGACCCACCGAGCCCGCCGAACTGCCGTTGAGCCACGACCGCGTTGAAGTGCGCCCGAGCTCCCGGAATATCCATGACCACCGGGACCGATGATGCGCACCCCCACTACACAACCCCCGTCCCGCCCGCACCCAACTCGAACTCCTCGTCGGCAGGGGGCTGCGAGAAGTCGTCCTCGGAATCGCCCGCCGCCTTGTCGAACGTGGCATCGGCGTGTGCGGATGCCGCATCCTCGGCTTCGCCGTCGAGACCCACGAGGACATCTGGGCGACCGTGCGCCACATCCGCGACCTCTGGGGCATCGCCGACGCCAACCCTCGCAGCACGCGGACCAGCGTGTTCGAGTTCCGCTTCGAGGTACGACTCGTCGAACGTGCGAGAGGAGAGGGGGTCAGCAGCCGACCCTCCGACGACGCCGATCGGTACGAAGGGAATCGTCTTGCGCTTTACCGGTTCATCACCCACCAGATGAGCCACGCCATGACAGTCGAACCAAGTGCCGAAGCCGCGCCACGGAGCATGTGCCTGATGAGACCCGACCAGGCGCGACGGGCGAGCCGGCGCGGCCGTCGGATGGGGGCCGTCCACTTCGAGGTCGTCGTCGGGTGCTTCTTGATCGCGATGGACTTGCGCATCTTCGTCGTCCTGGTGATGAGTTCGGGCAGTTCCAGTGACGACGTTCCGGTACCCGAAGGGTGTTGCGCACGGGGCAACATGTTGCCGACTCGGCCGAAACAGCCGCGGTGTTGCCGGAATCCGCGCAACACCCTCAAGTGTCAGAGGCAGCAGGTAGGAATGGATGGTGCTGTCAGACAACCGGGCGGACGGCACACTCGACGAGTCTCGTGCCGATCTGTCCGCCGCCGAAGCGGGCCTCGTGGGGGCCATGCGCGCGGCGTTCGACACGCGGCGCCTCTCGCTCCGGGCCAGCGCCCCCAGGCTGTGGGTGGACTACACGACGCTCAGCAAGTACCTCAGGTGCAAGAGCTTTCCGCCTACGCAGTTCGTCAAAGCCCTCATCGATTTCGCCGGAGACCGCCTCTCCCCGGAGCAGGCCGAACAACTGTGGCACCTTCATGCCGCCGCCGCGCAGGGGCGTAAGGATCCGCAGCACCAGATGCGGACGCTGAGCGCCCGGATCCGTCACACAGCCGAACAGGCCAGGGACGCAGATCGCAGAACAGCGGAGGCAGAGGATGGCCTGTCCGCGGCCCGCGCGGAGATCCGTCGGCTGCGCACACAACTGCACATCATCACAGGGTCGTTGGACGACTGCGGCGACACCGTCCTGACCGAGCTGGACCGCTACGCGGAACAGCACGCGTCCGGCGCCCCCGCCATACCGGTTCGAGTGAGCCCTCCTGTTCTCGCCTCCTGGCGCACCCTCTTGATGGCTGCGGACTCCGCACCCACCATGGCGCATACAGATTCCCCGCCGGATACCCGGGATCGCCGGGTCGCGACCTATCAATTGCTGGCACTCGACCAGCGCCGCTGCGATGTGCTGGACGCCCTCGTCCCCATGGGCGATCCGAATATCGGGCCGCCAAGTGAGGCAGCGGTCGAACTGCACGACCTGGCTTTCGGCGCCATGGTCGGTCTCGGTCCTCGGTCTTTTGCCGGAGCACTCGAGTACGTGTCCGCCGACCTGTCAGGCCGGACTGACACCTCACAGCACGTGCTGCGCGGCCAGTTGGCCGACGACGAGGCGGGCCCGTTGGTCGACTCCTGGCGACGAAACATCAATCGGTGGGACCACGAGACGGGCCCGCGGTGGACGGACAGCCCGCCCCGCAGCTTCGAGCGACGGATCGCCATGTACGAAGCGCTCGCCCTGGAGCCCGATACCCGGCGGATCCTGACCGAGTTGATCCCGATCTCCTTCGTCGAAGGCCCCGTCGTCATCGGCGAACCGCGTCCGCCGTGGGCCACTCCGGCGCACCTCGCCAACGATTGGTACTGGCCTGCGTACAAACGGGGTCTGAGAGACCTCAAAGGCTGGTCTGCCGAGGCCGTGACCGGCATCGACGAGGCTGCCGATCGAGTGGTAGAACGGCTCGCCGACCCCTCGGACGCGGCCGCCTACCAGACCAAGGGCTTGGTGATGGGGTATGTCCAGTCCGGGAAGACCGCCAGCTTCACCGGAGTGATCGCCAAGGCAATGGACCGCGGGTACCGGCTGGTGATCGTGCTCAGCGGCACACTCAACCTGCTGCGCGCCCAGACCCAACGGCGTCTCGACATGGAACTGGTGGGCAAGGAGAACATCCTGCGCGGGGCGCCCGACGAGCACTCCGAGTATGCCGACGACCCTGCGTGGCAGGCGGGCGGGTTTCTCTCACACAGAGAGCTCCCCTCACGACTCGGCGCGTTCGACGTCATCCGCCTCACCACCCGGAACGACGACTACCGGGCGCTGCGTCAGGGCATCACCGCGCTCGAATTCGAGAAGACCGATCCCACCCTGCCGTTGCACCACCCTCACAACCTGCACCGCAGTGCGGCGCGACTCATGGTGGTGAAGAAGAACAAAGGGGTTCTGACACGGGTCGTCAGCGACCTCCGGCGGCTGGGGCGACAGCTCGAAGAGATTCCCGTCCTCATTGTTGACGACGAGTCGGACCACGGATCGGTGAACACCGCGCACTCCGGGAGCGGACGGGAGGGAGCCAACCGCACCGCGATCAACGGCCTCATCTCCGATCTGCTGAGGCTGCTCCCGCGCGCCCAGTACGTCGCCTACACCGCCACTCCGTTCGCGAACGTCCTGATCAACCCGACCGATCAGGACGATCTGTTTCCGAAGGACTTCGTCATCGCGCTGCCTCGCCCGTCCGGCTACATGGGGGCGCGCGAGTTCCACGACTTCGACTCCCCGGTTCCAGTCCACAAGCGGACGGTCGCCGACTCGCGGGAATTCGCACACGTCCGGCCCATAGAGGAGACCGGGGAAGGTGAGGACATGTACCTGCGCCAGGCACTGGACGCTTTCCTCCTGTCGGCGGCGGTCAAGCTCTACCGTGAGGCGCGCGACCCGAGCGGGATCGACTACCGTCACCACACGATGCTCGTCCACGAGTCCGTGCGGAGGGTCGACCATCGTGAGAGCGCCCACCGGATCAACCGCCTCTGGCGCGTGAATCAGCAGGAGGCGGACCACGGGCTCGGACGGCTGCGCGCTCTGTTCGAGACCGACTTCGCTCGCGTATCGGCCCACCACCACGACGGATTCGTGAGGCCTGCGGACTTCAGTGACCTGGTGCCCTACCTCCGCGCGGCGCGCAGCCGCATCCAAGCGGGCGGGGGTCCGGTCGTCGTGGTCAACGGTGACCGGGACATCGAGAGCGGGACCGTGGACTTCGACCGCGGTCCGGTGTGGAAGATCCTTGTGGGAGGTGCGAAGCTCTCCCGCGGCTTCACAGTCGAAGGACTGACCGTCACCTACTACCGGCGCGACACCGGCCAGGCCGACTCACTGATGCAGATGGGGCGTTGGTTCGGCTTCCGCCATGGCTACCGGGACCTGGTGCGGCTGTACATCGGGCGTGGAACGGGAGGCGACAGAAGCGTCGACCCATACGAGGCATTCGAGGCCGCCTGCCGCGACGAAGAGGCCTTCCGCGCGCAGCTCGCCGACTACGCGATGCCGGTGGACGGCGGCCCAGCGATCACGCCGTCGCAGATCAGGCCGCTGGTGGCCCAGTACCTCCCAGAACTGAAGCCCACGAGCGCGAGCAAGATGGTGCATGCCCGGCTCGTGGAGATCCGCTCACCCGGCAGGTGGATCGAGCCGACCGCACTTCCTGTCGGTGGCGCCACCATGAGCGCGAATGCGGAACGGTGGCGGCCGGTGCTGTCAGCACTCGGCGGACCGGTGAAGCAGCTCTCGGTGCGCGCCCAGGACGGAACGAGGGCCACCTCGTTCTCGGCACTCACCGCAGTTGTCACGCACGCACAGCTGCTCGGCGTACTGGACGGTCTGGAGTGGGACCGACCCAAGGCTTTCGCACCGCACCTGGCGTATCTGCGGAGTCTCGGCACTGGCCCGGCGCCGCTGGGCGGATGGCTGATCGTGGCACCCCAGCTCGCCTCGGAGAACGCGCTGAAGGCAGCCCTCCCTGGGACACCTGAGATGTCACTGTTCCGGCGTACTCGTCGGCGCCCGGGTGCCTTCGGCGCGATCAGCGATCCCGGCCACCGCCGAGTGGCGCGGGAGTTGCTGAATGACGGCGAGCGCGGGCTGGCGTTGCTCTATCCCGTCATCGAACCGGAGGCGCTCCATCAGCCGGTGGACACTTCCCGCGTCTCCATCGGCTTCGCACTGTTGACTCCCGACAGGATGGACAACGACGGGTCCGGGCCGGCCATCCGGTTCCGGGCCGGCGACGTATGAGGTGAAGCGAGGCGGTACTCCCACCCGTGGCCCAGGGAAGGGCTGCTCGGATACCTGGCGGGATCCGGTGTGCCGGCGGAGCACGGCTGGTGACGGCCTGGGAGTCAGGGCTTGCTCATGGGGGTGGCCTTGCCCTTGCGCAGGGTGAGTGTGCGGTCCGAGCCGGCCGCCAGGGTTTGGCTGTGGGTGACCACGATGACGCATTTGTTCTGTTCGTGCGCCAGTTGGCGGAAGATGGCACGGCAGTTGGTCGGCGAAGTGCGGCCCCGGGCGAAGGAGAGGGACGTGGCCGTCACCCTGACCGCCGACCGGCCACTGCATGTGGCGGGCGACCCGGTGCTGCTGCGGCACCTGTTGACGAATCTGCTGCACAACGCGGTTCAGTACAACCGGCCCGGCGGGACCGTATCGCTGCGCCTCGACGGCCGCACGCTGACGGTGGCGAACACCGGCGAGCCCGTGCGCCCCGACCAGGTCGCCGGCCTCTTCGAACCCTTCCGCCGCCTCGGCCAGGACCGGACCGGCACCACCGGTCACGGACTCGGCCTCTCCATCGCCAGGTCGATCACCACGGCACACGGCGCACGCATCACCACCCACCCGGGCGACGACGGAGGGCTCACCGTCTCCGTCACCTTCAACGACAGCTGACGGGCTGATGGAGCGGAGATCGGCGCCGCAGCGGCATGCGGTACGCGGCACGTGGTGCCCGCCCGGTCGGAGGCGGACACCACGCGGACCCCACGACCCGTCACTCCCCCTTCGGCGACTCAAGCGCCTTGAGGGCGATGTTCAACTCCAGCACATTCACGCGTGGTTCACCGATGAAGCCCAGGATGCGGCCGTCCTTGTGGTCGTCCACCAGCTTCCGCACCCGCGCCACGTCCAGGCCGTTCAGCTTCGCGACCCGCTGTACCTGGATGTCGGCGTACTGCGGGGAGATCGCCGGGTCGAGGCCGGAGCCGGACGAGGTGACCGCGTCGGGAGGCACGTCCGAGGGCCTGACCTCGTACCCGTCGACGGAGTTGTCCTTGACGACGGCCGCCTTCGCGTCCTTCACCCACTGGATCAACTCCTCGTTGTCACCCGCCCTGTTGGTCGCTCCGGAGAGGATCAGCCTGTACTGGGTGTTGACGCTGTTGGTGCCGAGACCGTTGGAGGGGCGGGGCTGGAACCACTTGAGGTCCGGTTCCGGGGTCTCCTGGCCCTTCTTGAGGGGCAGGTCGTAGCGCTGGCCGATGAGTTCGGAGCCGACGACCTTGCCGTCCGAGGTGATTTCGGAGCCGTTGGCCTTGTTGTCGAAGAGGGCCTGTCCGACGCCCATGACGGCGAGGGGGTAGATCACGCCGCACACGATGCTCAGGACGAGCAGGGCGCGGAGCCCGGCGCCGAGGAGGCGGGCGGTGCTGCCGATGGTGGTGTTCATGGACATCAACCGATTCCGGGGATGAGTGAGATGAGAAGGTCGATGATCTTGATGCCGACGAAGGGGGCGATGAGGCCGCCGACGCCGTAGATCCCGAGGTTGCGGCGGAGCATCCGGTCCGCGCTCATGGGGCGGTAGCGCACGCCCCGCAGGGCCAGGGGCACCAGGGCGACGATGATCAGCGCGTTGAAGATGACGGCGGAGAGGATCGCCGACTCGGGTGAGGACAGGCTCATGATGTTGAGCTTGTCGAGGCCCGGATAGACGACGGCGAACATCGCCGGGATGATCGCGAAGTATTTCGCCACGTCGTTGGCGATCGAGAACGTCGTCAACGCGCCCCGGGTGATGAGGAGTTGCTTGCCGATCTCGACGATCTCGATGAGCTTCGTCGGGTTGGAGTCCAGGTCGACCATGTTCCCGGCCTCTTTGGCGGCCGAGGTGCCGGTGTTCATGGCGACGCCGACATCGGCCTGGGCGAGCGCGGGCGCGTCGTTCGTACCGTCACCGGTCATCGCGACGAGCTTGCCGCCCGCCTGCTCACGCCTGATGAGGGCCATCTTGTCCTCGGGCGTGGCCTCGGCGAGGAAGTCGTCCACCCCGGCCTCTTCCGCGATGGCCCGCGCCGTCAGCGGGTTGTCACCGGTGATCATCACGGTCTTGATCCCCATCCGGCGCAGCTCCTCGAACCGCTCGCGCATCCCCTCCTTCACCACATCCTTGAGATGGATGACACCCAGGATCCGCGCCCCTCGCTCGTCCTCCACGGCGACGAGCAGCGGCGTACCGCCGTTCTCGGAGATGCGGTCGGTCAGGACGCGCGCGTCCGGCGCGACGCGTCCGCCGTGCCGCTCGACCCAGGCGACGACCGAACCGGCCGCGCCCTTGCGGATCTTGCGTACGGCTCCGGCCTGCCGGCCCGGCTCCTCCGCCGTGAGGTCGACACCAGACATCCGGGTCTGCGCCGTGAACGGCACCCAGTCCGCCTGCCCCAACTCCCCCTGCCTGCGCTCCCGCAGGCCGTACTTCTCCTTCGCCAGCACCACGATGGACCGGCCCTCGGGCGTCTCGTCGGCGAGTGACGAGAGCTGTGCGGCGTCCGCGAGTTCGACGGCGGTGACCCCCTCCACCGGGAGGAAGGCCGCCGCCTGGCGGTTGCCGAGGGTGATGGTGCCGGTCTTGTCGAGCAGCAGGGTCGAGACGTCGCCCGCCGCTTCGACGGCGCGGCCGGACATGGCCAGGACGTTGCGCTGGACGAGGCGGTCCATGCCGGCGATGCCGATGGCGGAGAGGAGCGCGCCGATGGTGGTGGGGATGAGGCAGACGAGGAGTGCGGTGAGCACGATCATCGACTGCTGGGCGCCCGCGTAGATCGCGAACGGCTGGAGGGTGACGACGGCCAGCAGGAAGACGACGGTGAGGGACGCGAGAAGGATGTTCAGCGCGATCTCGTTGGGTGTCTTCTGCCGGGCCGCGCCTTCGACCAGCGCGATCATCCGGTCGATGAACGTCTCACCGGGCTTGGTCGTGATCTTGACGACGATTCGGTCGGAGAGGACCTTCGTCCCGCCGGTGACCGCGCTGCGGTCACCGCCCGACTCCCGGATGACGGGGGCCGACTCACCGGTGATCGCGGACTCGTCGACGGAGGCGACGCCTTCCACGACATCGCCGTCACCGGGGATGATGTCGCCCGCCTCGCAGACCACCAGGTCTCCGATACGCAGGTCGGTGCCCGGTACCCGCTCCTCGTTCGGGCCGGTCAGCAGCCGTGCGACGGAGTCCGTCTTGGCCTTGCGGAGGGTGTCGGCCTGCGCCTTGCCGCGGCCCTCGGCGACAGCCTCGGCGAGGTTGGCGAAGATCGTGGTCAGCCACAGCCAGGCGGTGATCGCCCAGCCGAACCAGTCGCCCGGTTTCGTGATCGCGAGCACGGTGGTGAGCACCGAGCCGATCTCGACCACGAACATCACCGGGGACTTGACCATCACCCGCGGATCAAGCTTCCTGATCGCGTCGGGGAAGGATCTGAGCAACTGCTTGGGGTCGAACAGACCGCCGCCGATACGCCCGTCGTCGCCGGGCCGGTGCGAGGTCGGCACGTCCGAGTGCGGCGCCCGCGAGGGACCGAGACCCGAGCCGGAGCCGGAGCTGGGGTCGGAGCCCGAGCCGGAGCCGGAGCTGGGGTCGGAGCCCGAGCCCGAGCCGGAGCTGGGGTCGGAGCCCGAGCCCGAGCCGGGGTCGGGGTCGGGCGTGGGGGTCGAGGTGGCAGTGCTCATGACGCGAGTCCTTCGGCGAGCGGTCCCAGCGCGAGCGCGGGGAAGTAGGTCAGACCGGCGACGATCATGATCGTGCCGACCAGGAGCCCGCTGAACAGGGGCTTGTCGGTACGCAGGGTGCCCGCGGTCATCGGCACCGGTTTCTGCTCGGCCAGCGAGCCGGCCAGCGCCAGGACGAACACCATCGGCAGGAAACGCCCCAGCAGCATCGCGATACCGATGGAGGTGTTGAACCACTGCGTGTCCGCGTTGAGCCCCGCGAACGCCGAACCGTTGTTGTTGGCACCCGACGTATACGCGTACAGAATCTCGGAGAATCCGTGCGCGCCGCTGTTCGTCATCGAATTCGCGGGCGTGTTCATCGCCATCGCCACACCGGTGAAACACAGCACCAGGGCCGGGGTGATGAGGATGTAGCACGCGGCGAATTTGATCTGCCGGGTGCCGATCTTCTTACCCAGGTATTCCGGTGTACGGCCGACCATGAGACCCGCGAGGAACACCGCGATGACTGCCATGATGAGGATTCCGTACAGACCGGATCCCACACCGCCGGGCGCGATCTCGCCCAACTGCATTCCCAGCATGGCGATTCCGCCGCCGAAACCGGTGTACGAGGAGAGGAACGAATTCACCGCACCCGTCGAGGTGAGGGTCGTCGCCACCGAGAAGATCGACGAGGCGCCGACTCCGAACCGTGTCTCCTTGCCCTCCAGAGCACCGCCCGCGATGTCGAACGCCGGGCCTCCGTGGTGGAATTCGGTCCACATCATCAGCGCGGTGAAGACGACCCAGATCGTCACCACCGTGGCGAGGATCGCGTACCCCTGCTTCACACTGCCGACCATCCGCCCGAACGTCCGCGTCAGCGACAGCGGAATGAGCAGGATCAGGAAGATCTCAAGAAGGTTCGACAGCCCGTTGGGGTTCTCGAAGGGGTGCGCGGAGTTGGCGTTGAAGTAGCCGCCGCCGTTGGTGCCCAGTTCCTTGATGGCCTCCTGCGAGGCCACGGCGCCGCCGTTCCACTGCTGGGAGCCGCCCATGAACTGGCCGACGGAGTGGATCCCGGCGAAGTTCTGGATCGCCCCGCAGGCGACCAGCAGAATCGCTCCGACCAGCGCGATCGGCAGCAGGATACGCACGGTGCCGCGCACCATGTCGGCCCAGAAGTTGCCCAGTTCACCGGTACGGGAGCGGGCGAAGCCCCGTACGAGCGCGACGGCGACGGCCATGCCCACGGCGGCCGAGAGGAAGTTCTGCACCGCCAGGCCGCCGGTCTGCACGACATGGCCCATGGCCTGTTCGCCGTAGTACGACTGCCAGTTGGTGTTCGACACGAATGAGGCGGCGGTGTTGAACGCCTGGTCCGGATCGATCGACGAGAAGCCGAGTGAGCCGGGCAGGCCGCCCTGGATCCGCTGCATCAGATACAGAAAGAGGACACTCACCAACGAGAAGCCGAGAACTCCCCGCAGATAGGCGGGCCAGCGCATCTCGGTGGATGGATCGGCGCCCACGGCACGGTAGATCCACTTCTCCACACGCAAATGCTTCGGAGAGGAATAGACACCGGCCATGTAGTCGCCGAGGGGTCGGTATGCCAGGGCCAGCGCCACCATGAGCGCGAGCAACTGGAGCACACCGGCGAGGACGGGGCTCATCAGGGCTCAGAACCTCTCCGGGAAGAGAAGTGCGAGGACCAGATAGCCCAGCAGGGAGACGGCGATGACGAGACCGACGATGTTCTCCACGGTCATAGCTTCGCCACCCCCTTGGCAACGAAAGCCACCAGCGCGAACAGCACGATCGTGGTGACGACGAAGGCCACATCGGCCATCGTGAGCTCCTGAAAGAGGTCGGAAATTCTTGGACCTCTAGAGGAAAGCCTCTTTTTTCGGGGACACGAGCGCCGTTGACGGGTCCCATACGGCGCGAGGGGCGCGTTTTACGGATCTCATACACGGATGGCCCATACATGACTTGCGCCCGGCAGGATTCCTGCCGGGCACAAGCTGTGTACGGGGGGCGGTCGCTCCCGGCGTCAGCCGGTGCGGGCCGCCGACACGGCCGTTACGGCCTCCGGAGCACCCGGGGCCCCCGAGGCTTCCCGGTCCTCCCCGGGACGCAGTACGCGCTCCGCCAGCGCGCCGAAGATCAGCCCGAAGGCCGTCCACAGCAGCGCCTGGACCCCCAGCGAGGCCAGCCGGAACTCCCAGAGCAGCGCGGCCGGGAAGGTCTCCTTCACCGCGTCGGTATTGGGGGGCAGCAGCAGACACGCCACGGCCATGACCACCACATAGCCGCCGGCGGCGGCGACGGTCGCGTTCCAGTTGCCCAGCGTCGGCGCGAGCCGCCGCCCGGCGATGACGGCGATGACCGCGACCAGCACGCTGAGCGCGATCATCAGGAAGAACAGCGTCGTGCGCTTCCCGATGGTGTCGGGATTGCCCACGGCCGGCGGGGTCGCGGGGTATTTCAGGAACGGCACCAGATAGACGGTGGTGAAGGCGGCGCCCGCGACCAGCGCGGCCGTCGCCCGGGGCCGGATACGGCCGACCCGGCCCAGACAGACGGCGAAGGCCAGCGAGGCGATGCCGCCCAGGGCCACTCCGTACACAAGCACGCCGGTGGCGAGGCCGAAGGTCGACTGGACCGGCCGCGTGACCAGTTCCTCCTCCTCTTCCCCGGCGGGGGCGGCTGCCGCGTCGCCGTGCTCATGGGCCGGGGCGGACGCGGCCTCTTCCAACGCGATGGAGGAGTCGATGGACGGCTCCCCCACCACGTAAGCGAACGCGAAGGCGAGCAGTCCGGCGACGACGCCCGCGATCATGCCGCGGACCAGAAGGTTTCTGACGGTGGACGATTGCATGGTGATGTACTCCGAGGGTGGCCCGCGTCCGTCAGATCAGTGGCAGGGGAAGCCGAGCAGATGACGGCCGTCGTGCACCCACTCGTGCACACCCGCCCCGGAGAACACCGACGTGGCGCCCTGTTCGGCACCGACGAAGTACAGCAGCACCAGCATCAGCGTGCCCACGAAGACCGCCCAGGGCAGAACCGCCCGCAGGGGCAAGGGAGTCAGGGGGGATATCGCTGATCCGATGGGCGAAGAAACGGCCGGGGGCACGATGGACTCAGCCATGGCACAACCTCCTTGGGAACTCGCGTCCCGTTCGGTGGAGCTCGCACGACGACCATCGGGTCTGACTCACCGAGCCGCCTCGCCGCGCGTACGCGGTGGCTGCCCGGCATACAGTGGCGCGACCGTGCCGGAATCTCACCGGACTTCCGTCTCGCCGTCGTGATATCGACGTGAACGTACCGCGATCGGACAGGTGGGCCAAGAGGGCGACTCCTCCCGCGTCTCCACCCGGCCCCGGTGCCCGACCGGCGTGCGGCGGGCGCGCGGTGGGGGGTGTCCCGCGAACGCACCACCCTGGAGAGCACTATGACCACCCGCGTGACGTTGATCTCACCGGCGCTCAGCACCGCGCTGCGCGAGGCGCGCTTCGCCGACGGACCGCTGGACGCGACCGGGCTGCGCCAGGCCGAGGCCGTACGGGGCGCGCACGCCCTCGCCGAGCAACGCGCCACCGCGGACCGGGTGTTCGCGTCACCCTCGGTGCGCTGCCACCAGACGGCGGAAGCCCTCGGCCTGGTCGCGGAGCCCCTGCCGGAGCTGCGGACGTGCGGGATGGGCCGCTGGCGGGGGATGCGGCTGGACGAGGTCGGCGCCGCGGAGCCGCAGGCGGTCGCCGCGTGGCTGGCCGACCCGACGGCGGCGCCGCACGGCGGGGAGTCGCTGAAGGCGCTGCACATCCGCCTGGGCCACTGGCTCGACGGGCTGGGCGCGGACGCGCGCCCGGACTCGGCGCGCATACTCGCGGTCGCCGAGCCCGATGTCGTACGCGCGCTGACGGTGCAGGCGATCGGCGCGCCGACGCAGGTGTTCTGGCGTATCGACGTACAGCCGCTGACGGTCACGGAGCTGAGCGGGCGGAACGGCCGCTGGAATCTGCGCAGCGGCCGTCCCTTGCTAGGCGGTTCGCGCTGAGGCGAACCGCGCGGGTTACGCCGGCGTGGCCGGTCCCACCAGTTCGCCGAGCACGTCCTCCATCGTCACGAAGCCGAGCACCGTGCCCGCCTCTCCCGTCACCGCGGCCAGGTGGCTGTCGGCCGCCCGCAGCGCGGTGAGCGTGTCGTCCAGCGGGGTGTCGATCCGGACGCGTGTCACCGCGTGGAGCGTGGAGCGCGGGAACGGCTTGGTGCGGTCGGCGACGCCGAGGGTGTCCTTGATGTGCAGGTAGCCCAGGACGGCGCCGGCGGGCCCGGTGACCGGGATCCGCGAGAAGCCGGCCGACGACGCGATCCGCTCCAGCTGTTCGGGTGTCACCCGGTGGTCGACGGTGACCATCCGGCGCAGCGGTACGAGGAGCTCGCCGACCGGGCGGGTGCCCAGCTCCAGCGCGTCCCGCAGCCGTTCGCCGTCGGCCGGTGAGAGCAGCCCGGCCTGGCTGGAGACGGCGACCATCCGGGCGAGTTCGTCGTCGTTGAAGACGGCGGCGACCTCGTCCTTGGGCTCGACCTTGATCAGCCGGAGCAGGACGTTGGCGAACGCGTTGATGCCGAAGATCAGCGGACGCAGCGCGCGGGTCAGTGCGACCAGCGGCGGGCCGAGCACGAGCGCCGTCTTGGTGGGCGCGGCGAGCGCGATGTTCTTCGGGATCATCTCGCCGAACAGCATGTGCAGATACGTGGCCAGGGTCAGCGCGATCACGAACGCGATCGGGTGCACCAGGGCCTCGGGGATCCGCGCCGCCTCGAAGCCGGGCTCCAGCAGGTGCGCGATGGCCGGTTCGGCGACGGCGCCGAGGACCAGGGACGAGACGGTGATGCCGAGCTGGGCGGTGGCCATCATGGCCGAGAGGTTTTCCAGCCCGTACAGCACGGTGGGTGCCCGCTTGTCGCCCTTGCGGGCGTGCGGCTCGATCTGGCTGCGGCGGACGGCGATGAGGGCGAATTCGGCGCCGACGAAGAAGGCGTTGGTCAGCAGCGTCAGGGCGCCGATGGTCAGTTGCAGGGCGGTCATCGGGCTTCTCCGGCGTACTGGCGCGAGGGGTCGTCGGTGTCGGTGGTGACGGCGGTGGCCGTGTCGGGCGCCGTGGCCGTGTCGGGCGCGGTGCCGCCGCCGGGTACGGAGGGTGCCGCGTACGGCTCCGTGTCGGTCCCGGCGGCGAAGGCCCGCGCCGGCTCGGTGATGCGCACGCGCTCGGCGACGTGGTGCTCGATGTCCAGGACATCCAGTCGCCAGCCGTCCAGTTCGACCGTGTCGCCCTCGACGGGGATTCGCGCGAGGCGGGCCGCGACGAGTCCGGCGACGGTCTCGTACGGCCCCTCCGGGGCGACCAGCCCGATCCGCGCCAGCTCGTCGATCCGTACGCTGCCGTCCGCCTCCCAGGTCGCGCGCCCGTCCGCGTTCGGCGGCGCGGGCAGCAGGTCGGGGGTCTCGACGGGGTCGTGCTCGTCGCGTACCTCGCCGACGACCTCCTCGACGATGTCCTCCATGGTGGCCACGCCGGCCGTGCCGCCGTACTCGTCGATGACCACGGCCATCGTGCGCGCGGCGCGCAGCCGGTCCAGCAGCAGGTCGGCGGTCAGGGTGTCGGGCACCAGCAGCGGCTCGCTGGCCAGCTCGGTGACGGACACGCGGTCGCGCCGCTCCGGTTCCAGGGCGAGGACGTCACGGATGTGGACCGTGCCGATCACCTCGTCCAGGCTGTCGCGGTAGACGGGGAAGCGGGAGAGGCCGGTGGCGTAGGTCAGATTGGCGGCGTCGGCCGCCGTCGCCCCGGCCTCCAGCGCCTGGACGTCGACGCGGGGCGTCATCACGTTCTCGGCCGTCAGCTCACCGAGTCGCAGGGTCCGTACGAACAGCTCGGCCGAGTCCTGCTCCAGCGCGCCCTCGGCGGCGGAGTGCCGGGCGAGCGAGATCAGCTCGTCAGGCGTACGGGCGGAGACCAGCTCGTCGGTGGGCTCCAGGCCCATGCGCCGGACGAAACGATTCGCCGTGCTGTTGAGATGCCGGATGAGCGGGCCGAAGGCGGCGGTGAAGCCGCGCTGCGGGCCCGCGACGACCTTGGCGACCGCCAGGGGTCGCGAGATGGCCCAGTTCTTGGGGACCAGCTCGCCGATGACCATCAGCACGATCGTGGAGATCACGACGCCGAGGACGGTGGCCACGACCGACGCGGCGGAGCCGAGCCCGACGGCCTCCAGCGGTCCGCGCAGCAGCACGGCCATGGACGGCTCGGCGAGCATGCCGATGACGAGGGAGGTGACGGTGATGCCCAGCTGCGCGCCGGACAGCTGGAAGGTGAGGCGCCGGACAGCCTTCAGCGCGCTTTCGGCGCCGCGCTCACCGGCCGCGGCGGCGCGCTCCAGGCTGTCGCGCTCGACGGTCGTCAGGGAGAACTCGGCGGCCACGAAGACGGCGCAGGCGAGTGTGAGCCCGAGGGCGATCAGCAGGAAGAAGATCTCGGTCACCGTGCCACCCCCGCTCCGCCGGTCAGGTAAAGCGGAGGGGAAATGGCACGGCTGGTACTAGGAGGCTCCATCGTGGAACTGCTGCTTCCTTCTTTGTCGGTCGGGTGTCCCCGCCGTGATCGGCAGAGGGGACGAAACATCATGGTAAAGGAATGGCAAACAGAATGGGAGTACCCGAAGGGGTGACGGAGAGTGACTAATGTCGCTCTCGCCACTCGGCGGCGATCTCCTCGACGTCGAACGGCTTCTTGTTGAGCGGCGGCCCGGCCGGCGGCCTGGCGACGGCGGCGCGGATCTTCTCGTTGACGGCGGCGATGATCCGCCGCGCCTGCGCTTCCGACACCGCCTCGCGGGCGGCGGCCACCGCGTCCTCGACCTCCTTACGAAGGCTCAGCGTCGGCGGCAGGTAGGAGATTCCCTCCCGCTCCATCTTTCCCTTGATCCACCACAGTTCGTCGTACGGAGCGGCCTCGGACGCCAGCGGCTTTCCCGCCCCCGGCAGATTGTCGAAGGCGCCGCGCTCCGCGGCCTCCCGGACCTGCCTGTCGACCCATGTCTCGAAGTTGACGCCGGGTGGCTTGCGCTCGGTCATCCCGCGACCTCCTGTCTCGTCCGTGGCTACGGGGCGATGGCGGCGTGGCGACACCGGCCTCCTCCATAGTGCCTGGGGGACGGCGCGACCAGGAGTGGTCAGATCTCCTTCGCCGGCCAGTCCAGCAGCCGCGCGCCGATCACGGCCGTCTGGAGCGTGTAGCGCTGGAACGGCTCCGCCGGGTCCGACCCGCTGAGCTTGTGTATGCGCTCCAGCCGGTACGTCAGCGCGCGCACGCTCAGATTCAGCCGCCGCGCCGCCTCCGCCGACACACACCCCGCGTCGAAGTACGCCGTCAATGTGTCGAGCAGCGGCCGGGCGCCGCCGCGCGCCTCCTTGAGAGGGCCGAGCGCGCTGCGTACGAGATCGGCCATCGCCTCCCGGTCCCGGCTGAGCACCGGATAGACCAGCAGGTCGGCCGCCCGCAGCACCGGCTCCTCCAGCTCCATCCGCTCGGCGAGGTCCTGGGCGTTGAGCGCCTCCTCGTACGACTGCACTACGCCGCCCGCCCCCGGGTGCGCGCGCCCGATGGTGACCCGTCCGCCGCCCGTCGCCGCGTGCGCCTGCTTCGCGAAGTACGTGAGGACGTCGCCCTCGTCGGCGGGCGCGACACAGATGAGCCGCCCGTCCTTGGTGGTCAGCAGGATGCGGCGGTCACCGAAGCGGGAGACGAGGGCCAGTTCGACGCTCCGGGTGACGGGGTCGGTCTCGGCGTACGCGGCCTCCCCGACGGCCACGGCCACCGCGTGCGCGTGGGAGAGCTGGAGCCCGAAGCGCCCGGCCCGCTCGGCGAGCCTGCCGAGGTCGCTGCGCCCGTGCAGCAGGTCGTCGATGAACTCACGCCGGGACGCCTCCTCGCGGCGTACCGCGAGCCGCTGGGCCCGCTCGTACCCCTCGGCGAACGCGTCGACCGCCTGCTCGACGGCGGCCAGGACGCTGTCGGCGGACGCCGTGTCGGCAGAGGAGACGGGCCAGGCGGCGCGCGTGGCGGTCAGATACCTGCTGACGAGTGCCCGCAGGCCGTGCCCGGCCTCGGCGGCCTGCTCGCCCAGCGCGCGGCGCGAGTCCAGCTCGTCGCGGGTGAGGCGGCGTCCGGTCACCGAGACGTCCGACAGGATCCGGTCGTAGCCGGTCAAGTACTCCTGGAACACCTCGTGGTCCGTGGTCCGGCCTGTCGTGTGGTCCGCCATCGCAGCCCCCCGGCTTCCTGATCCGTCCTGACGCGTTCTTAACGCGGGCGCCGCCCAGCCTGTCAGACACCGATCCCGCGCCGACACCCGGCATTAAGGACCCGTAAAGATTGCCGGGATCCGGCAATGCGGGCGCGGCCCGTCGGCTGACAGGATCGGACCACGGAAAACGGGGGACGGATTCCGGTGCCGGAGTGCGCGCACTCGCACTCCGGCATCCGGAGCCGGTCCGGTCGGTACGGCGGCGGAGCGCCGGGCGAGGGAGGAACGGGAATGCGTGAATTCATCGACGCGGCACTCGGATTCCCCACTTTCCTGTTCACCGCCGCGCTGATCGTGGTCGTCGGCTTCTGGCTGCTGGTGCTGGTCGGCGCCGCCGAGACCGAGAGCTTCGACTCGGACGTCGACCTCGACGCCGCCGGGATCGGCGGAGTGCCGGTCACCGTGGCCTTCTCACTGCTGACAGCCGTCGCGTGGTTCAGCAGCCTGGCCGCTTCCGTGACTCTGCGCCGCTTCGGCGCCTTCGACGCCTCCGGTCTCGTACGCGCCGCGTCGGCTCTCGCCGTGCTGGCCGGCGCGACACTGCTCGCCTGGTGGGCCACCCGGCTGCTCGTACGGCCGCTGCACACGCTCTTCCCCGACGAACCCGGGCCGTCCCGGCTCGACTTCGTGGGACTGACCTGCACCATCCGGACAGGACGGGTGGATGCCTGGTTCGGCCAGGCCGAGGTCGCCGCGCGGGACGGCTCCACCGCCGTCGTACAGGTCAGGCAGCATCGCGCGGACACCGCGAAGGCCGACGCGCCGACGCTGAGCAACGGCAGCACGGGGCTGCTGTACGCCTACGACGACGCCGGTGAGTTCTTCTGGGTCGCGCCGTACGACACGGCGCTCGACCCGCGCGCCTCGGCCGCCTGACCGCCGCCGACCGGTCCCTGCCGCCTGACCGCCGCCGCCTGAATCCCCTCGCCTGATCTCCTCGCCTGATCCCTTCATCTCACCCGACCCCTCGTCGGCCGGGCCCTCATGCCTCCTCATGCCTCCACGCAAGGATTTCTCATGGATGCCATCACCTTGGGCGTCGGCGTGCTCGTCGCCGTCTTCCTGCTCATCGCGGTAGCCCTGCTCCTGGTCGTCAGCCGGCTCTTCCGCAAGGTCGAGCAGGGCAAGGCCCTGATCGTCTCGAAGATGCGGAAGGTCGACGTCACCTTCACCGGCCAGGTCGTCCTTCCCGTGCTCCACAAGGCCGAGACGATGGACATCTCCGTCAAGGCCATCGACATCACCCGCACCGGCCGGGACGGACTGATCTGCCGGGACAACATCCGCGCCGACATCCGGATCTCGTTCTTCGTCCGGGTCAACAAGACGACCGAGGACGTCATCAAGGTCGCACAGGCCATCGGCACGGCGCGGGCCAGTGACAAGGAGACGTTGCAGGAGCTGTTCAACGCCAAGTTCTCCGAGGCGCTGAAGACGGTCGGCAAGCAGCTCGACTTCACCGATCTCTACACCAAGCGCGACGAGTTCAGGGACCGGATCATCCAGGTCATCGGCACCGACCTCAACGGCTACAGCCTGGAGGACGCGGCGATCGACTATCTGGAGCAGACGCCGCTCGCGCAGCTCGACACGAACAACATCCTGGACGCGCAGGGCATCCGGAAGATCACCGAGCTGACGGCGATCGAGCATGTCCGCACCAACGAGTTCCTCCGTACCGAGGAGAAGGAGACCACCCGGCAGAACGTCGACGCCCGCGAGGCCATCCTGGAGCTGGAGCGCCGGCAGGCCGACGCCGAGATCAAGCAGAAGCGCGAGATCGACACCGTACGGGCACGCGAGGAGGCCGAGACGGCGCGCGTGCGCGAGGAGGAGCGGCTGCGGGCGCAGAGCGCCTTCCTCCATACCGAGGAGCAGTTGGGTGTCCAGCGCGAGAACCAGGCGCGCGAGGTCGCCGTCGCCGAGAAGAACCGCGAGCGGGTCATCGCCATCGAGACCGAGCGCATCGAGAAGGACCGCCTCCTTGAGGTCATCGCCCGCGAGCGGGAGACCGAACTGACCCGTATCTCGGCCGAGAAGGAGGTCGAGACGGAGCGCAGGGAGATCGCCGAGGTGATCCGCGAGCGGATCGCCGTGGACCGTACGGTCGCCGAGCAGGAGGAGTCCATCAAGCGGCTGCGCGCCGTGGAGTCCGCCGAGCGCGACCGCCAGTCGATCATCATCGCGGCCGAGGCCGAGGCGCAGGAGCGACTGGTCAAGGACATCAAGGCGGCCGAGGCTGCCGAGCAGGCGGCGGTCCACCGGGCCGCCGAGCAGATCACGCTCGCCGAGGCGCGGGTGAAGTCGGCGGACCTCGACGCGACGGCCAAGACACGGCTGGCGGAGGGCATCCAGGCCGAGACGGCGGCCGTCGGCCTGGCGGCGGTGCAGGTACGGGAGAAGGAGGCCGACGCGGTCGAGAAGGCCGGCCGCGCGGAGGCCGGGGCCACGGAGGCGCGCCTGCGCGCCGAGGCGGCCGGGCTGACCGAGAAGGCGGCGGCGATGGCCGCGCTGGACGAGGCGTCGCGGGGCCACGAGGAGTACCGGCTGCGCCTGGAGGCCGACAAGGAAGTGCGGCTCGCGGGCCTGGAAACGCAGCGGCAGGTCGCCGAGGCGCAGGCCGCCGTGCTGGCGACGGGCCTGGAGAGCGCGGACATCAACATCGTCGGCGGGGACACCGTCTTCTTCGACCGGCTCGTGTCGTCGATCTCGCTCGGCAAGGGCCTGGACGGCTTCATGCGGCACTCGGACACCGCGCAGGCGCTGGCGGGGCCGTGGCTGGACGGGTCGGCGAGCTTCACGGACGACCTGGCGAGGATGCTCGGGTCCGTCTCGACGGCCGACGTGCGGAATCTGACGGTGTCGGCGCTGCTGACGAAGCTGATGGCGTCGGGCGGCGGTACGGGGCCGCGGAGCGGGCAGCTGGGCGAACTGCTCGACAAGGCCAAGCAGTTGGGGCTCGCGGACATGCCGATCGCCGAGCTGGGCCCGGAGCTGGGCCCGGAGCTGAACGGCGCGCTCAAGGCCTGACGGCCGCCAGGACATCAGGACCGGCCGGAGCTGCCGCCACGGGGGTGTGGCAGCTCCGGCCCTGCTTCGCCGACCCCGCAGGGAGTGACCACAACATGACGACGACGGCCAACGAAGCGGACGCGGGCGGCAGTACGGGTACGGACACCGGCACCGGCACGGACGCGGGCACGCGTATCGACGCCGGCGCCTACGAGGTGCTGCGTGACCGGCTCGCCGCCCAGGGCGGTGAACTCGCCCTCCGTACGGAAGCGCTCAACGCCCGCCGCACCGAGACCTTCGGCTCCGCCGAGCTGCGCCTCACCGGCACCGGACAGGTCCGGACGCCGTACGCGAGCGTGCCGCGCGACCTCGTCGCCGTCGGGGACGCCCTCCTCTTCGGCCATGCCGTCGACACCGCCACCGCCGCGGGCCACGGCCCTGAGATCGCGGTCTCCGACGTCTTCGCCCTCCACGACCGGGCTCTCGGCCCGCTTCCCGAGGACGCGGTCCCCGGACTGCTGGACGACCCCGCCTTCGTAAGAGAGCTGGGCGCGCTGTTCCGCTACTACCGGGGCGCGCGGCTGCTCCGACTGCGCCACCTCGGCGGCAAGCTGCTGGCCGTGTTCCGTACGGGCGAGAAGGCCGACGACATCCGCGTACTGCGCTGGGCGCTGCGCACCGACGGCACGGCGGAGTTCCTGGACGCGCGCGGTGACCGGGACCATGTCTTCCCGCCGTCGCACGACGTGGAGTGGACGGCGGCCACCCGCGACGACCACGTCCCGGGCCGCCATCCGCACATCCGCGTCGGAGGCGAGGTGTACGTCTCCACGGTCGGCGGCGCCCTCACCCTCAAGACCGCCGACGACACCGAGACCGCCGAGGGGATCTACTCCGAGCCCGTCACCGAACCACTCCAGTCCCTCGCGGACGCCGACGTCGCCCACGCGCGCGTGGGCGCGCTGATCCTGCTGCGTGTACGCCCTTACAAGGAGGACGTCTGGCGCCATCTCGTCCTCAACACCCTCTCCGGGACGGTCGTCCGACTCGACGGCATCGGCCGGTCCTGCCGCCGGCTCCCCGAGGACCAGGGCGTCGTCTTCCCGGGCGGCTACTACCTGGCGGCCACGGACACGGCCAAGACGTTCGACACGGACGCGGGAAGCGGGTCCGTGGAGGACCTGGAGTTCGAGCGGGCGGTGCACTCCCCCAACGGGGAGGACGTGCTGTACGTCTTCCAGGACCGCGCCGAGGGCCGCACCCTCCTCCTGCCGTACAACGTCATCCGCAAGGAAGCCGCCGCGCCACTGACCGGCGGCGGCTACGCCGTCTTCGACGACGGCACCCTCATCACCCTGCGCGCGGCCCAGGAGCCCGCGCGGGTGCATCCGCTCCAGCTCTGGCACTCGCCGTACGTCTCCGACACCTACGCCGCGACCCGCCCCACCGGCACCGGCCCCCTCGCGCGCGTCGGCAACGCCGACCTCGTGCGCGGTATCGCGGACTGCCTGTCGATCGCCCGCGCGGTCGCCGGGACGACGGCGCCCGCCGCGACCCCGACGACGGCCGCGTACGCCGCGCTCGTCACCGCGTGTGCCCGCGCCGCCGACCGCCACCACTGGCTGGCCGACCCCGAACTCGGCTCCCCGCACGGCCTGTTGGCCGAGATCAGGGCCACCGCCGAGCAGGTGCTCGGCGAGTTCCGGACGGTGCGGACCCTGACCCGGCGGGCGGCGGACGCGCTCACCGAGTCCACCGCGCAGGTCGCCGCGCTCGTACGCCGTATCCGTGGCGAGGCACCCCGCGGCGCGGCCGACTGGGTGGACCGGCTCACCGAACTCCGGCGCGCGCAGGGCCACTTGGTGACGCTGAAGGAGATGCGCTACGCCGACACCGAGCGGATCGACAGCCTCGTCGCGGCGACCGGGGGCGACATCGACGCGGCGGCGCGCCGTGCCGTCGCCTTCCTCGGCCGCGAGGACGCGTTCGCGGACCACCACGCCGAGGTCGAGCGGCTGACGGCCGACGCGGCGGCCATCACGACGGTCGCCGAGGCCACGCCGGTCGCCACGCGTCTCAAGGAGCACGCCGCCGGGCTGCGGACCGTCACCGAGGTCGTCACGGGGCTCGACATCGGCGACACCGTCGTCCGTACGTCCGTCCTGGAGCGCGTCGCGAACGTCCTCGGCGGCGTCAACCGCGCCCGCGCCACGCTCGAAGCGCGCCGCTCCGAACTGCTCGACCACGAGGGCCGCGCCGAGTTCGCCGCCGAATTCGCCCTGCTGGGCCAGGCGGTGACCGGCGCGCTCGCCGCCGCCGACACCCCCGAGACCTGCGACGAACAGCTCGCCGGGCTGCTGCTCCAGCTCGAAGACCTGGAGTCGCGCTTCGTCGAGTACGAGGGCTTCCTTGCCGAACTCGACGCCCGGCGCACCGAGGTCTACGAGGCGTTCGCCGCCCGCAGACAGTCCCTCCAGGACACCCGCGCCCGGCGCGCCGAGCGGCTGGCCGACTCGGCCCTCCGCGTGCTCGGCTCGATCTCCCGCCGGCTCTCCTCGCTCGCCGACACCGACGCCGTCAACACCTACTTCGCCTCCGACCCGATGGTCGCCAAGGTCCGCCGCACGGCCGACGAGCTCCGTGAGCTGGGCGACCGGGTACGGGCCGAGGAGCTGGACGGGCGGCTCCTGTCCGCCCGCCAGGAGGCGGCACGGGCCCTGCGCGACCGCACCGACCTGTACGCGGACGGCGGCGCCACGATCCGGCTCGGGCGCCACACCTTCGCGGTGAACACCCGGGCGCCGGAGCTGACCCTCGTCCCGCACGGCGACCGCACGGCGCTCGCGCTCACCGGCACCGACTACCGCAGTCCCGTCACGGACCCGGCGTTCGAGGCGACCCGCCCGTACTGGGACCAACCGCTGCCCTCCGAGTCCCCCGACGTCTACCGCGCGGAGCACCTGGCGGCCCGTCTGCTGGCCGAACACGGCGCGGCCGGGCTCCGGGCCGTGGCCGACCTCCCCGCGCTGGTCACGGCGGCGGCGGAGGCCGCGTACGACGAGGGCCATCAGCGCGGTGTCCACGACCACGACGCGACGGTCCTCCTCACGGCGCTGCTGCGCCTGCACGACGAGGCGGGTCTGCTGCGCCACCCGCCGGCGGCCCGCGCGGCGGCGCAGCTGTTCTGGGCGTACGGCGTGACGGCGCGGGCGCGGGCGCGGGAGGACTGGACCCGCCGGGCGGTGTCGCTGGCGCGGGTGCGCGAGACGTTCGGGCCGGCTGTCGGGATCGACGCCTTCCGTAAGGAGGTGGCTTCGGCGGTGCGGGAGTT
>NZ_JARJHW010000329.1:0-3584 GCF_040560175.1 Streptomyces panacea | reverse complement strand
CTGTCAGGGCCTGTCGTTCGGATCTTGCCGGGCTCGCGGTCCCTGGCACCGCGCCTCGCCGCGTTGTCGTCGGTCGGCATGGCTCCGCCATGTCTCCCTCCTCCGCCTTGCGATCCACGGCACCAGACCCCGCTCCCTGATCCAGCCTGATCCAAACGACATACCCTAGGGCCGCCGTTCGGATCAGGCCGGTTCCTGGAAATTTCCGGCCGGTCCGCGGCGCACCTCACGGCTGTCACGGTCGGCCCGCTCACACCCTCCGACCAGGCATTTCCTCGTCGTACACGGGACGCTGTCCCGGTCGCCGCAGCCGTGGTGACCGGGACCCGGCACATCCCGGTCGGGATCCGGGTGACATGACTGGGTTGGGTCTGGGTACACGGGCTGTGCACTGTCCAACAGAGCAGGGGAGGACACAGTGTCCACGGCGAGCACAGTCCCGACCGAGAGCACCCGGTACGGAACCCACCAGGCCGACATCGCGGAACTGGGGCTTCCGTACGTGGAGTGCCCGGGTGACGTGGCGCCCAAGGACGCGCGGGAGATTTCGCGGATCTTCTTCGTCCGGCTGGCGGAGCTGGAGGAAGGCACGCACGAGCACCAGTACGTCCGTAACACCCTGATCGAGCTCAACCTGGCCCTGGTGCGCTACGCGGCGACGCGCTTCCGGAACCGCTCGGACCAGATGGAGGACATCGTCCAGGTCGGCACCATCGGCCTGATCAAGGCGATCGACCGCTTCGAGCTCAGCCGCGAGGTGGAGTTCGCGACGTTCGCCGTCCCGTACATCGTCGGTGAGATAAAGCGCTTCTTCCGTGACACGAGCTGGGCCGTGCACGTGCCGCGCCGGCTCCAGGAGCTGCGGATCGACCTGGCCAAGGCGACGGACGAACTGTCGCAGCGGCTGGACCGCGCCCCGACGACGGCCGAACTCGCCGCGTTCCTCGACCTCGACGAGAACGAGATCATCGAAGGCGTCGTCGCGAGCAACGGCTACACCGCCGGCTCGATCGACATGCCGACGGACGACACCGCCGAGTCCTCGTCCCCGCTCTCCGACCGGCTCGGCGCGCTCGACGCGCAGTTGGAGGCGGCGGAGAACGTGCAGGCGCTCAAGCCGCTGATCGACGAACTGAACGACCGCGAGAAGTGGATTCTCCAGATGCGCTTCGGCGCGGAGATGACGCAGTCGGAGATCGGGCAGGAGCTGGGCGTCTCCCAGATGCATGTGTCGCGACTGCTGTCCCGGATCACCGGACGGCTGCGGGACGGCCTGCTGGCCGTCGAATGACCTCGTAGGAAATCACGCGTGGTGGCGGGGAAGCCCTGGGACTCGGGGCTTCCCCGCCGTCACGCTTACGCGTACGCGGGAGAGTTCGGACAGCTCGGCAGCCCCGGCACAGCTCAGCAGCCCCGCGGCTCCGTCGCCGGGCGTTCCCAGATCGCCTGCACCCGCTTGCCCTCGGGCAGCGGCCGGATCTCCACGCGGGTCGCCAGCCGTGTCACCAGGTGCCAGCCGAAACCGCCGCCGCCGGCGAAGTCGGGGTCGCGCGGCACGGGCATCCGGGGGCTCGAATCGTCGATCTCCACCACCAACGACTCCTGCGCGGCCCTGAGACGCAGCCGCCACCAGCCCGAGGTGTGCCGGACGGCGTTCGTGACGAGTTCGGACACGACGAGGAGCACCGCGTCCAGGTCGGCCCAAGGACATTGCCGCGTCAGGAAGTCGGCGGCGGCCCGGCGGGCGGACGCGGTGTCCCGGTGCGGTGATTCGACGATCACGCTGTGCGGCTCATTCATCTCAATCGCTCGCTTACCCCGTTTCCGGACATCCATCAAGCCCTGTTTTGGGGAGCGGCCCGGCCACGGAGAGGGCCGCCCACCACACGTACGCGATCATGTGTGGGTCCTCCGGCCTCGTGGTCTACTTCGGATACGGGGCACGCCGCCCCCCTCGGCCGGCCACGGCAGAACCACCACCCGCAGAGAAGTGATCCGCCCGCAGTGCGACTGAACAAGCTCGACGAACGCATCGTGCACGCCCTCGCCGAGGACGCCCGCCGTTCCTTCGCGGACATCGGCTCCGAGGTCGGCCTCTCGGCGCCCGCCGTGAAGCGGCGCGTCGACCGGCTGCGCGCCGAAGGCGCCATCACCGGCTTCACCGTGCGGGTGGATCCGGCGGCGCTCGGCTGGGAGACCGAGGGGTTCGTCGAGATCTACTGCCGGCACAAGACCTCACCCGAGGACATCCGGCGTGGTCTGTCGCGCTACCCGGAGGTGGTGTCCGCCTCGACCGTCACGGGCGACGCCGACGCCGTGGTCCAGGTCTTCGCCTCCGACATGCGCCACTTCGAGCGGGTGCTCGAACTGATCGCGGGGGAGCCGTACGTGGAGCGTACGAAGTCGGTACTGGTGCTCTCGCCGCTGCTCAGGCGCTTCTCGTCGGGCGCGCCGGGCTGACGCCGATCGGCTCGGTGCCGGGGCTCCCGTCCCCTGCGCGGGAGCCCCGGCCGTCACGGCGCGCCGCTCGGAGCCCCGCCTCCCAGGGCAGCACCGCGAAGTCGCCGCATCCCGCCTTGACCCTGGTCGCCTTGACCTTGGTCCCCACCCACTGCGCCGCGCGGCGGAGAACGGGCTACGACCGGCGGCGCAACGAATCGCCGTTTCCGGGCCCGAACACGCAACGATTGCCCCGCCCACACGCAACAGAGGCGCCTTGTCGCGGCGGAAGTCGGAGCCGTACCGTCTGAATGTCCCCCCGCACACCTGACGTCCCGAGGTCCGCCATGCCGTCGTCACGTATCGCCCTGCTCCAGAGTTCCGGCCGGCCCGGTGACACCGTGAAGAATCTTGAGGTCATCGCGGGCGCGGCGCGTGAGGCGGCGGCCGGCGGGGCGGGCCTGCTGGTCTGTCCCGAGATGTTCCTCACCGGCTACGCGATCGGCGCCGATGTGGCCCGGCTGGCGGAGACCGCCGACGGTCCGGCCGCCGAGGCCGTGGCCCGGATCGCGGACGAGCACGGCATCGCGGTCCTGTACGGCTACCCGGAGCGGTCCGGGGACGGCGCGCGCGTCCACAACTCCGCGCGGCTCGTCGGCGCGGACGGCTCGTCCCTGGCCAACTACCGCAAGACCCATCTCTTCGGCGGCTTCGAGCAGGAGTGGTTCACCCCGGGCGACACCCCGGTCGTGCAGGCCGAACTCGGCGGCCTGCGGGTCGGGATCATGATCTGCTACGACGTCGAGTTCCCGGAGAACGTACGCGCCCACGCGCTCGCCGGGACCGATCTGCTGCTGGTGCCCACGGCCCAGATGCACCCGTTCCAGTTCGTCGCCGAATCGGTCGTCCCGGTACGCGCCTTCGAGAACCAGATGTACGTGGCGTACGTGAACCGGACCGGACCCGAGGGCGAGGGCGCGTCCGCGTTCGAGTTCGTCGGGCTGAGCTGTCTGGCCGGGCCGGACGGCACCACGCGCTCCCGCGCGGGACGCGGCGAGGAACTGATCTTCGGCGACGTCGATCCCGAACTGCTGCGGGCCTCCCGCGCCGCCAACCCGTATCTGCGCGACCGGCGCCCCGGCCTG
>NZ_JARJHW010000328.1:0-3639 GCF_040560175.1 Streptomyces panacea | reverse complement strand
GTCGTGATGAGCGCCCCTCCTTCCGTCGTGACGACCGGCCGAGTGGTCCGCGTCGTGACGACGACCGTGGCGGCAGGCCCACCAGCGGTGGTCGTCCGACCGGCAGCACCGGCGGCGGTAGCTACGGCCGGCGTGACGACCGGGAGCGTGGCGGGTTCCGTGGGCGCGACGACCGTGACGATCGTGGTGGGTACGGACGCCGTGACGACCGTGACCGTGACCGGGAGCCCATCAAGCGGCTGCCGATTCCCGAGGACGTCACGGGCGACGAGATCGACAAGGCGGTGCGGCAGGAGCTGATGAGCCTGCCCAAGACGCTTGCCGACGACGTCGCCAAGAACCTCGTCATGGTCGCGAACCTCATCGACGAGGACCCCGACCAGGCCTACGCCTATTCGCGCGTGGCGCTGCGGCTCGCCTCCAGGGTCGCCGCCGTGCGCGAGGCCGCCGGCTTCGCCGCGTACGCGACGCAGAAGTACGGTGAAGCGCTCGCCGAGTTCAGGGCGGCGCGGCGGATGACGGGCAACGTCGACCTGTGGCCCGTCATGGCGGACTGCGAGCGTGGCCTGGGCCGTCCCGAGCGGGCCATGACCATGGCCGGTGAGCCCGAGGTGCTGAAGCTCGACAAGGCGGGCCAGGTCGAGATGCGGCTGGTCGCCGCCGGCGCACGCCGGGACATGGGGCAGATCGACGCCGCCATCGTGACCTTGCAGGGGCCTGAGCTGGGCTCCAACTCCGTACAGCCGTGGACCGCGCGTCTGCGTTACGCGTACGCCGACGCGCTGCTGTCGGCCGGGCGCGAGGACGAGGCGCGCGACTGGTTCGCCAAGGCACTGGAAGCCGACAAGGACGGCGCCACGGACGCCTCGGACCGCCTCGCGGCTCTGGACGGCGTCCAGTTCGTCGACGTGGACGAAGACGGCGACGAGGGCGAGGGCGAGGGCGACACGGACGGTCTCATCGACGAGGCCCCGGCAGCTCCCGCCGACGTGGACGAGGACGACGACGTCGCCGACGAAGAGTCGGAGCCGGAGAACGACAAGTCCTGATCCGACGACCGCACCGCGAAAGGGCGGCATCCCCACCAGGGGATGCCGCCCTTTTTTGTCTCTCTTTCGTCTCTCAGCCGTCCGCGAGGCTCCGCAACACCAGGCCCGTCGCCGGCTTCGGGCCGAACGACGTCGACTTGCGCGGCATCGTGACCGCCTGACGTGCCAGCTCCCGTACGACCTCTTCGCGTACCGGGTGCAGCAGGACCGCCGTACTGCCGTGGCGTTCCGCCTGCTCCACGACGGCTTCCGTGTCGTGGATGTACGAGATGTACTCGGGCGCGTCCGGGATCTGCCAGATGTGGTCCAGCAGCGTGGAGTGCAGCACGGTCGCGTCGAGGCCGCGCCACTCCCGCGGGCGGTCGGCCGGCACCGTACGGGCGAGGAGCTCCGCGTCGGGGCGGTCGATCAGGTGGAAACGGCCGTCGCCCGCCAGCAGGAAGGCGTTGGCCGTGCCGTCGTCGGCGGTGGCCGCCTCCGCCAGAGCCTCGACGGCCTCCGGCAGTGTGCCGTCGATCGTGCGGACTCGGAAGGAGCCCGGTTCGTCCCGCAGCGCCGCCAGGGCGTCCGCGACCGGCAGCCGGTGCAGCAGCCGGTGGATCGCCTTGACCTGGAGAGGATGGCGCGCGGTGTCCACCAGCAGGACCAGGCCGTAGGCCCAGGGTCCGGCCGCGCCGGGCGGGTGTTCCTCGCGCAGCCGGAGATAGGTCGCCCATCGGTGGTGACCGTCGGCGATGAGTGCCTGACGGTCCGCCAGGTCGTCCTCGATCTCGGCCAGTTCGGCGGGGTCGGTGACCGACCACAGGCGGTGGCTGAAGCCGTCCTCGGTGGTCGTGGACAGCAGGGGTGTGCGCAGCGCGGCGCGTTCGATGACAGCCGTCGTGCCGGTCGTCGTGCCGGTCGTCGTGCCGGTCGTGGTGCCGGTCGTCGTGTCCGTCGCGCCGTCCTCGCCGCGGTACGTGAGGAGCAGCGGCTCCAGATTGGTGGCGGTCGCCCGCATCAGGGCCGCGCGGTCCTCGACGATGTCCGGCATCACGTCCTCGTGTGGCAGGACGACACCTTCGGCGGGCGTGGACAGGGCCAGGGCCCCGATGACGCCGCGCTGGAGGAGGTCGCCCCTGCGCTGCTCGTACACGTACAACGCCGGTTCCGCGTCCGGTGCGAGGACGCCTTCCGCGAGCCAGCGCAGGAGCGTGCTCGCCGCCTGGCGGTGCCGGTCGGCGGCGGTCGCGGCCTGGGGCAGGATCAGCCGGACGATGTTGTGCGGGTCGGCCGACTCCAGGTGGAGCAGTCCGTCGGGCCGTACGACGACGTCGTACGGCGGCGACGTCACGGCGGCGAGGCTGCCCACCCGCTCGGGGACGTAGCGCAGTCCGCGGAACGGGATCAGGCGGAGGCCTTTCTCCGCCGGTCCTGTGGTGTTCATCTCCGCATCGTATGCGGGCGCGGGCATGAGCGATGATCGGGGGAGGAGCGCCCGGTCATGGGGCGGAAGAGGGAGCGGGAGACTGATGAGTCAGCCGAGCAGGACCAGGCCCGACGGCAGCGCGACGGCGCTCAACGAGGCGTACGACACGGCTCTGCTGGATCTCGACGGCGTGGTGTACGCGGGCGGCGAGGCCATCGAGTACGCCGTCGATTCGCTGATCACGGCCCGGGACGGCGGGATGCGTCTGGCGTACGTCACCAACAACGCGCTGCGGACGCCGGACGCCGTCGCCGCGCATCTGACGGAGCTGGGGGTGCCGGCCGAGCCCGCCGAGGTGATCACGTCGGCGCAGGCGGTGGCACGGCTGATCGCCGAGCAGGTGCCGGCCGGTGCGCGGGTGCTGGTGATCGGCGGCGAGGGGCTGCGGGTCGCCCTGCGGGAGCGGGGACTTGAGCCGGTGGAGTCGGCCGACGACGACCCGGCCGCCGTGGTGCAGGGCTACGGGGGGCCGGACCTGGCCTGGGGGCGGTTCGCCGAGGCCGGGTACGCCATCGCGCGTGGTGTGCCGTGGTTCGCGTCCAACACCGACCTGACCATTCCGAGCGCGCGCGGTATCGCGCCCGGCAACGGGGCGGCCGTCGAGGTCGTACGGATCGCGACGGGCGCCGATCCGCAGGTCGCGGGCAAGCCGCTGCCGCCGATGCACCGGGAGACGGTGCTGCGTACGGGGGCCAAGCGGCCGATCGTCGTGGGGGACCGGCTGGACACCGACATCGAGGGCGCGTTCAACGGCGGCGTGGACTCGCTGCTGGTGCTGACCGGGGTGACGGACGGGGCGCGGCTGTTGGCCGCCGAGCCGAAGTACCGGCCGACGTATGTGGACGCGGATCTGCGGGGGTTGCTGACCGGGCAGCCCGAAGTGGACGTCAGGGACGGCGGGTTCGGGTGCGGCGGGTGGACCGCCTCCGTACGGGACGACGCGCTGGCGCTCGACGGTGACGGGGCGGCCATGGACGGGCTGCGGGCGCTGTGCGCCGCGGCCTGGACGCACGCGGGGGACGGCGCGTGCGCCCTCGACGCGGGCAAGGTCCTGGCGAAGCTCGGGCTGTAACGCGACGCGTCGATCCGCGACGCGTCGATCCGCGACGCGTCGATCCGCGA
>NZ_JARJHW010000327.1:0-3705 GCF_040560175.1 Streptomyces panacea | reverse complement strand
TGTGTATAAGAGACAGGGTGTGGCTCGTGCGATTTCAGCAGGGGGAAGTGGGAGCAGGCGCACGATGCCGGGAGGAGGGGCGGGCAGCCAGGCTGGGGTTCTACCCAAGATCAGATCTGGAGACCCCGAACTCGTGGCTACTTTCCTCTACCGCCTGGGCCGTACGGCCTTCCGGCGGCGCTGGTCCGTCCTCCTCGTGTGGGTGGCCCTCCTCCTCGCCGTCGGTGCCGGCGCCGCCACGGCGCCCGCCGCCAAGGAGGACGGCTCCTTCATGCCGGGGATCGAGGCGCAGAGTGCCTTCGATCTGATGGAGCAGCGCTTCCCCGGATCGAACTCCGAGGGGGCCGACGCCCGGATCGTCTTCGTGGCCCCCGACGGACAGAAGATCACCGCGGCCGACCACCGGGCGGTCATCGACGAACTCGTGGCAGAGGTCGGCGGGGGTGCCCAGGTCGACCGGGCGGTGAGTCCCTTCCGGGCCGACGCGGTGAGCGAGGACGCCTCGACCGCGTACGCGACCGTCGGTTACAAGGTGAAGGCGGACGACCTCACCGACGCCACCAAGAGCACGCTGGAGAACGCGATCGACGTCGCGCAGCAGCGGGGCTTGACGGTCGAGGCGGGCGGAACCGCGCTCGCGACCCAGCCCGCCGCGGGCGGCATGGCGGAGGGCATGGGTGTGGCTCTCGCGGCTGTCGTACTGCTGGTCACGTTCGGTTCGCTGGCCGCGGCCGGGCTGCCGTTGCTCACCGCGGTCATCGGTGTCGGCATCAGCATGGCCTCGATCCTGGCCCTGGGCAGCACCTTCGGGCTGTCCCTCACGACCGGCACGCTGGCCTCCATGCTGGGGCTCGCGGTCGGTATCGACTACGCGCTGTTCGTCGTCTCGCGCTACCGCGAGGAACGGGCCAAGGGGCGTACGCCGCAGGAGGCGGCCGGGCTCGCGGCGGGAACCGCCGGTTCGGCGGTCGTCTTCGCCGGGCTCACGGTCGTCATCGCGCTCGCCGGTCTCACGGTGGTCGGAGTGCCCATGCTGACCAAGATGGGCCTCGCCGCGGCCGGAGCGGTCGTGATCGCCGTACTCGTCGCGCTGACGCTGGTCCCGGCGCTGCTCGGGTTCTGGCCGGACGCGGTCCTCTCACGCAAGACCCGCAAGACCCGCAAGGCCCGCGAGACACACGCGAGAAGCGGCATTCCGGCAGTCAACGGCGGTACCCGCTGGGCCCGTTTCGTACTGCGCCGCCCGGTCGCGGTCCTGCTGGTCGGTGTCGCCGCCCTCGGAGCCCTCGCCCTGCCGGCGACGGATCTGCGGATGGGCATGCCCGGCGAGGAGTCCAAGCCGGTCTCCACGACCGAACGCCGCGCCTACGACGCGCTCGCCGACGGCTTCGGCGCCGGCTTCAACGGTCCGCTGACCGTCGTGGTGGACGCCGAGGGCGCCCCCGACGCGAAGGCCGCCGTCGCCACGATCACCAAGGAGGTCGGCGGCACCGAAGGGGTCGTCTCCGTCTCGCCCGCCCGGTTCAACCCCTCGGGCGACACCGCGATCTTCTCCGCCGTGCCGGCCGACGGCCCGAGCGAGGAGACGACGAAGGATCTCGTCCACACCATCCGCGGCGAACGTTCCGCGATCGAGGTGTCCAGCGGCGCCACGTTCGAGGTGACCGGCAGTACGGCGATGAACATCGATGTCGCCCAAGCGCTTCAGGACGCGTTGATCCCGTACCTCGCCGTCATCGTCGGCCTGGCCTTCGTCCTGCTGCTCGTCGTCTTCCGCTCCGTACTCGTCCCCGTCAAGGCCGCCCTAGGGTTCCTGCTCTCCGTCCTGGCCGCTCTCGGCTCCGTCGTGGCGGTCTTCCAGTGGGGCTGGGGCGCCGAACTGCTCGGTGTCGAGCAGGCCGGCCCGATCATGAGCCTCATGCCGATCTTCCTGGTGGGCATCGTCTTCGGTCTCGCCATGGACTACGAGGTCTTCCTCGTGGCCCGCATGCGGGAGGCTTACGTGCACGGGGACCGGCCGGCCGAGGCGGTCGTCACCGGATTCCGCCACAGCGCGCGCGTCGTCGTCGCCGCCGCGCTCATCATGATCGCCGTGTTCTCCGCCTTCATCGCCTCCACCGAGCCGATGATCAAGAGCATCGGATTCGGTCTCGCCGTCGCCGTGCTCTTCGACGCCTTCGTGGTCCGCATGGCACTCGTGCCCGCGGTGCTCGCGTTGCTCGGCGACCGCGCCTGGTGGCTGCCCCGCCGGCTCGACAAGTTGTTGCCGAACGTCGATGTGGAAGGCGCGGCACTCCAGTCGCCGCCACCTGCGGTCGAGCGGCACGACGAGACCATGGAGCCGGTACGTATGTGAACGACCCCGACCCCGACCCCGACCCCGACCGAAGTCGACCGAACCGACCTCGACCCCGACCGAACCCGACCCGGTATCCGGCGGACAGGCCCCAGGCCCTGTCCGCCGGATCGCACCGCAGGACCGACCGGAAGTGAGACCGATGAACCCACAGTCATGGGGCCGCGCGGGCGCGCCTCCCCGCCGGGTGGACCTCATGGTGGTCCTGGGGCTGTTGGCGTTCTCCATCGGCGGAAGCGTGTTCACCGGCCTGGTCTTCGACACGCGGGCCGGTATCTGGCCCGCGGTGCTGCTGTCGGTGATCGGCTGTGCCGCCCTCTACTGGCGCCGGAGCCTGCCCCGTACCGTCGTGGCCGTCACCGCGCTGTGCGCCGTGGTCGAGAGCTCGCTCGGATATCTGCTCACGCCCCTGCTGCAAGGCCCGCTCATCGCGGCGCTGTACTCGCTGGGCCTGCTCACCGACCGCAGGAACACCCGCGTCTGCGCCCTCCTGACCGCCGCGCTCATGGTCGTCACCGGTCTCTTCGCCGACCCGGGCCGGCACGATCCGCTGCTCACGACGGTCAATCCCATCGCCTGGGTGCTCCTGCCCGCAGTCCTGGGCAGTGCCGTACAGCTGCGCCGCGCGTACTTCGCCGCCGTGCACGCCCGCGCCGACCACGCCGAACGGACCCGTGAAGAAGAGGCGCGCCACCGGGTCGCCCAGGAACGCATGCGTATCGCCCGCGAGCTGCACGACGTGGTCGCGCACCATCTGGCCCTGGCCAACGCCCAGGCCGGTACCGCCGCGCACCTGGTGCGCGCCCATTCGGACCAGGCCGGCGCGATGCTCGACAGCCTGCGGGAGACCACCGCGTCGGCGCTGCGCGAGATGAAGGCGACCGTGGGGCTTCTGCGCCAGGACAACGAGTCCGAGTCGCTCGGGCCCGCCCCCGGACTCGCTCAACTCGGCGAACTGACGGCGGCGTTCGCCACCGCGGGTCTTGTCGTCCGGACCGAGGTCGAAGGCGAGCCCCGGCCCCTGCCGGCCGGGGTGGACCTGAGCGCGTACCGGATCGTGCAGGAGGCCCTGACCAACGTCACCAAACACGCCGCCACCGCGACGGCGGACGTCCGCCTCGCCTATTTTCCGGACCATGTGACGCTGACCGTCAGCAACGACGATGACGATGCCGATGTCGCTCCGTTCGCATCCGCATTCGCATCCGCACCCGCCTCCGCATCCGCGCCCGACCCGGGACACGGCTTCGGGCTCGTCGGCATGCGGGAACGCGCCCACTCCGCCGGCGGGACCCTGCACGCCGGCCCCCGCCCGGCGGGCGGCTTCGAAATCACCTGCACCCTGCCCC
>NZ_JARJHW010000326.1:0-3747 GCF_040560175.1 Streptomyces panacea | reverse complement strand
AGGCCGGGCGGCGGCCCGCGGCCGCCGTCTCTGTCCTCCGGTCGCCGGACGGCTCCCTCATCCCTGACCGGGGCTGTCGGTCGCGCCGGCGCTCTCGGTCTCGCGGCGACAGGAGCGTTCGATGGCCTCGCGCAGCACCTGACGGTCGTCGAAGGCGCGTACCACCCCGGCGATGTCCTGGCCCTGTTCGTGGCCCTTGCCGGCGATCAGGACGGTGTCGCCCTCGCCCGCGCGGGAGACGACGGAGGCGATGGCCGCCGCCCGGTCGGCGTTGACCAGGACGTCGCCACGCTCGTGGATGGGCACCTCGGCGGCGCCCGCGAGCATCGCGGCGAGGATGGCGAGGGGGTCCTCGGAGCGCGGGTTGTCCGAGGTCAGTACGGCGGTGTCGGCGAGCCGTGCGGCCGCCGCGCCCATCGAGGGGCGCTTGGACTGGTCGCGGTCGCCGCCGCAGCCCAGGACGACATGCACCTTCCCCTTGGTGACCTTGCGCAGGGAGCGCAGGACCGATTCGACGGCGTCCGTCTTGTGGGCGTAGTCGACGACGGCGAGGTACGGCTGGCCCACGTCGACGCGCTCCAGTCGGCCGGGGACACCGGGGACGGCCGCGATGCCGTCGGCGGCGACCTGGGGGTCGATTCCCGCCACGGCGAGGGTGACGACGGCGGCCAGGGTGTTCGCGACGTTGAAGGGGCCCGGCAGCGGCGCCTCCGCGCGGATCCGTTCGCCCTTGGGGCTGACGACGGTGAAGGTGCTGCCGTGCGAGCCGACCTCGACGTTCTCGGCACGCCAGTGGGCATCCGGGTGGCCCTCGGCGGAGAAGGTCGTGACGGGCACGCCCGCCTCGTCGATGAGCCGGCGCCCGTACTCGTCGTCGAAGTTGACGACACCGACCCGGCTGCGCTCGGGGGTGAACAGCCGTGCCTTGGCCTGGAAGTAGTCCTCCATGCCGGAGTGGAACTCCATGTGCTCCGGGCTGAGGTTGTTGAAGACGGCGATGTCGAAGACGCAGCCGTCGACCCTGCCGAGCACCAGCGCGTGGCTGGAAACCTCCATCGCGACGGAGTCGACGCCGCGCTCGCGCATGACGGCGAGGAGCGCCTGGAGATCGGTGGCCTCGGGGGTGGTGCGCTCGGACTTGATGCGCTCGTCGCCGATGCGCATCTCGACGGTGCCGATGAGCCCGGTGTGGTGTCCGGCGCCGCGCAGTCCGCCCTCGACGAGGTACGCCGTGGTGGTCTTGCCGGATGTGCCGGTGATGCCGATCTGGAGCAGGTCGGCGCCGGGGTGGCCGTAGATCTCGGCGGCCAGTTCACCCATGCTGCCCCGTGGGTCGGGGGTCACCAGCACCGGCAGACCGGTCGCGGCGGCGCGTTCGGCGCCCGCCGGGTCGGTCAGGATCGCCGCCGCGCCGAGGTCGGCGGCCTGGGCGGCGAAGTCGGCGCCGTGGAAGCGGGCGCCGGGCAGGGCGGCGTACACGTCCCCGACGCGTACCGCTCGGGAGTCGTGGGTGATGCCGGTCGCCGCCCCGTCGGCCGGGGCCTCGACACCCAGCCGGGCGGCCAGGTCCACGAGTGAGGTCGGCAGGACCTGGGTCGGGCGGGGCGCTCCGGGATGGTTCACGGGCGCGTCCTTTGTGGTGGTTCGGTACTGATCTGCGTGGGGCACGGCGGTGAGCGTACCGGGCTCACCGGGCCGCGGGCCACGTGAGAGGCGCTCGCTGCCGGAGCCGTCTGATGGGGGGACGGACGGGCCGTCGTGGTTCCCCGAATCGGGGGTGATCGTTGTCACTGGGGCGTTCCCTGGGTCACTCGCCGGGCTTGAACTCGACCGGCAGCGGATCGGACGTCTTGCCGGTCGGTGGGACCTGGAGGCTCTTGAGAGCGAACTCCATGACCTCCTTGTAGATGGGGCCGCAGATCTGGCCGCCGAAGTAGCTGCCACTGGTCGGGTTCTGGATGGCGCAGTAGACGGTGATCTGCGGGTCGTCGGCGGGCGCGAAGCCCGCGAAGGACGCGGTGTAGCCCTTGTAGCGGCCGGTCTCGGGATCGACGCGGTTGGCCGTTCCCGTCTTGCCGGCGACGCGGTAGCCGGGGATCCGGGCCTTGGTGCCGGTGCCCGCCTCGTTGCCGACGACCGATTCGAGCATGGTGGAGAGCGTTTTCGCCGTCTTCTCGCTGACGACGCGCGTCTTCTTCGGGGCGGTCGCGGGGGTGAAGCGCCCGTCGGGGCCCTGGGTGCCGCGGATCAGGGTGGGTTCGATCCGTACGCCTCCGTTGGCGATGGTCGAGTAGACCGACGCCGCCTGCATGGCGTTGACCGACAGTCCCTGGCCGAAGGGGATCGTGTACTGCTGCGAGGTCGACCAGTCCTTCGGATCGGCCAGGATGCCCTGGGTCTCGCCGGGATAGTCGAGGCCCGTGGGGCTGCCGATGCCGAATTTACGCAAGTAGGAGTGGAGGACCTGGTTGGCCTGGGGCTGTGTCCTGCCGAGTTGTCCGGTGGCCAGGATGGTGCCGATGTTGCTGGACTTGGCGAGGACGCCGTTGAGGGTCAGATACCAGGTGGCGTGGTCGATGTCGTCCTTGAAGAGGCGGTCGCCGCGGTGCAGCCGGTTGGGCACGGTGACATGGGTGCCGGGGACGGCGGCCTTCTCCTCCAGGACGGCGGCCATGGACATGACCTTGCTGGTGGAGCCCGGTTCGAACGCGTCCTGGAGCGCGGCGTTGCCCATGCCGCGGGCATCGGCCTGCGAGAGGTCGTTGGGGTCGAAGCCGGGGGCGTTGGCCATGGCGAGCACTTCGCCCGTCCGGGTGTTCTGCACTATCACGTAGCCGCGGTCGGCCTTGGACTCCGTGACCTGGTCGGAGATGGCCCGCTGGGCGGCCCACTGGATGTCCCGGTCGATGGTGAGCTCGATGTCGGTGCCGGGGACGGCGGGGGTCTCCTTGGAGCCCGCCGTGGGGACGCGACGGCCGCCGGAGTGGGCGTAGGTGATCTCGCCGTCCTGGCCGGACAGCTTCTTGTCGAGCATGGACTCCACGCCGCCGCCTCCGTGGCCGGCGGCGTTGACGTATCCCAGTATTCCGGCCGCGAGGTCCCCGTTGGGGTACACACGCTTGCTGCTGGGCTCCTGGAAGACTCCGGCGAGGACGCTGGCGGGTGCTTTGTCGCCCTTGCCGCCCTTGGCGGTGCGCGCCTTCTCGGCCTTCTCGGAGAGGACGGACTTGAGGTCGCTGATCTGGTTCCAGACCTGGGGGGTCTGGCGGTGGGCGAGCACCGTGAAGCGCGACCTGGGGGCCGAGAGCTGCTTCGCGAGTGTCTCGGGTTCCCTGTCGAGGATCGGGGCGAGGAGCGCGGCGGCCTGCTGGGGGGCGTCGGCGACGTTGCTGTCCTCGGGGGTGAACATCTTGGGGTCGGCCGTGATGTCGTGCGCGTCGACGCTGGTGGCGAGGGCGACCCCGGCGCGGTCGGTGATCTCACCGCGCTCGGCGGCCAGGGTGACGCTCGTGAAGCGGTTCTTCTCCGCCTTGGCGGTGTACGCGCTCGCGTCGACCGCCTGGACCTGGAGCAGCCGGACCACGAAGACCAGCATGACGACGGTCAGTCCGAGGCTGACCAGGCGGAGCCGGGGGCGGTGGTTGCCGAGCCGGATGTGGTTCGGGGTGGCGGCGCCGGGGCGCCGGCGGCCCTGCGTAGGGCGGCGCGGGCGCCCGGAGGGCCGGGGCGCGGGGCGCTGCGAGGAGC
>NZ_JARJHW010000325.1:0-3773 GCF_040560175.1 Streptomyces panacea | reverse complement strand
GGCCCCTGTCGCGGTCCAGTTCCGTGAGGTCGACGCCGCGCAGGCTGTCCACGTACGCCTTCCACCACTCGTTGTCCCTCGACGTACGCGAGAAGTACGTGCGCGTCACCCACCGCAGGCTGTTGTCCGCGACGGCGAGGTGTTCCTTCACGAGCCTCAAGTGACCGGCCTCGGAAAGGAACTTGAGCGACTTGGCGCACGCCTGCTGCCCGTAGTCGGCGACATTGGCCGCGAGGGCCTTGTAACCGATCGCGGCGCCCTCGGTCAGACGATCGATGTACGCGGCGATCGCCGCTTCCCTCGTGCGCAGATGTGCGAAATCGGCGGCGGTACGGGGGAGTTGGTGGGGCGCGGAGCGCTTTCCGTAGCCGGGCTTGGCCAGAGGGTGTGCGGGCGCGCGCAGGGCGGCACTAAGCTCTGTGGAATCCACGATCGAGTCCTTTTCGATCCGTTGGTCAGGCCCCGGTTCGGTGTTGGTGCACCAGCCGGGGCCGCTTAATGCCATGAACGCTAAACCGTCAATACTCTCTGACGCAAGTTGACCACAGAAAGTCATCTCGACTGGTCAGCGGGGGACTTGGGAGGGGGGTTGGTTCCCACCCACTCCCACCCACTCATCAAAAAAGGGCTCGGAGCCCGAGGCTCAAGCTCCGGGACGACCTGCGGTGATGTCACTCAACGGGCCTGAGTAGCCGGGCTCATGCGACGGGCACCCCCACCCGCTTCGATCGACACATGAACGCCGACCCGACCACAGCCCAGGCCACCCGCAGACTCCGCAAGTGGGCCACCGTCTCGGCCCTGTTGCTGGTGCCCGCGACGATTCTGGCGGGGCTGCTCGCCGTCGTCGGCGAGCGCGCCAGCAGGTGTTTCACGTACGGCGGCTGCGACAGCAACCCCGACTGGCTCTACCAGGGAAGTCTCGTGATCGCCGGCATCGCCTGGGTGACCGCACTCTGCGTCCGGCGCAAGGCCGTGGGCGGGACCGCGTACGTGGTCCAACTGGCCGCGCAGGGAACGTTCCTGATGGCGGTCGTCACGACCTACGCGTAGCGGCGTACCACCAACCCTCAGCTCTGGTCCGACACCACGTCCAGTCGCCAGCGGCCGTGCCCCTGGACCCGCAACAGCCCTTCGGTCGGCACCTTCACGGTCCCCCGCAGAGCTTCGCCCCGCGTGAGCTGCCGCTCCTTCTTCTCGGTGAGGCTCTGGAAGAAGAGCGCTCCACCGAAGTCGCCGTCCCACTCGAATCTCAGCTCTATCCTCCTGCCGGTATGGAGCAGAAGGTCGCCGTGCTTGCCCTTGACCGCGACGCCGAGCGGCGTCAGCTCCCGCAGGGGCACCGTGCGCAGGCGCCACGGCCCGATGGCCATGGAGTTTCCGTGGGTGGTGAACCGGCGAACGCGGAGACGATCACAGCCCGCAGGAAGCACCACACGCTCGCGCCCGAGCCCCATGGCGGCCGCAAGATACGGGCCGACGACCTCCTGCCCCTCCTCGCGCCTCAGCTCGTGCAGGTTGTACTGAGAGGTGAACCAGCCGCCCCGAAACTCCAGCACCGTCGGCCTCGTGCCGTCCTGCGGGGGGAGGTCGAGCTCCCGATTCCCCCATCCACTCGCCGAGAACCCCGCACTGTCCGCCATCCCGCACTCCGCCCCGTCGTCCCCGTCACCCCAGCGGGCACAAGGGCCCCTACGCCGGGTCCGCGACCGGGCGCATGCCCAGCGTGCCCAGTTCCTCCGCCATCACTTTGCCCGCCTCCTCCGCCAGCGCGTCCTCGCCCAGGTCCTGGTCCGTGTCCAGGCCGTCAAGTTCCGGGAGGGGCTGGTCGAGGCGGACGTGGGCCACCAGGGACTGGAGGGCGCGGAGCGCGGCCGAGGCCGTGGAGCCCCAGTTGGAGAAGTACGAGAACTGCCACCACCACAGCGCCTCGGTCGTCCGGCCCGCGCGGTAGTGCGCCATGCCGTGCCGCAGGTCGGCGACGATGTCGGCCAGGTCGTCGGAGATACGGCACGGGACCGGCGCCTTGCGGGGCTCGTACGGGTCGAAGACCTCCGAGTACACGTCGATCGGCTCAAGGATCGCCGCGAAGCGCTCGCGCAGGTCGCCGACGTCCGGCTCCGGGCCCAGGTCGGGCTCGTACCGCTCGTCGGGGAGGATGTCCTCGTGCGCGCCCAGCCGGCCGCCGGCCAGGAGCAGTTGGGACACCTCTAGGAGCAGGAACGGCACGGCGCTGTCGGGCTCGTCGCCCTTCGCGACCTCCGTGACCGCGACGATGAAACTCTCGACCTGATCGGCGATCTGGACCGCGAAGTCGTCCGGGTCCTGCGTGGTGGAGTGCAGCGTGGCGTCAGACATCGAGAAGTCGTCTCCCCTCGAAGGCACGCCCCAGCGTGACCTCGTCGGCGTATTCCAGGTCGCCCCCCACGGGGAGACCGCTGGCAAGGCGCGTGACGCGCAGGCCCATCGGTTTGATCATGCGGGCGAGGTACGTGGCCGTGGCCTCGCCCTCCAGGTTGGGATCGGTCGCCAGGATCAGTTCGGTGACCGCGCCGTCGGCGAGACGGGCCAGCAGCTCACGGATCCGCAGGTCGTCGGGGCCCACGCCCTCGATGGGACTGATCGCGCCGCCGAGCACGTGATACTTCCCGCGATACTCACGGGTGCGCTCGATAGCGACGATGTCCTTGGGCTCCTCGACGACACAGATGACGGTCAGGTCGCGGCGCGCGTCGCGGCAGATGCCGCACCGCTCCTCCTGCGCCACATTGCCGCACACCGCGCAGAAGCGGACCTTGTCCTTCACTTCGAGCAGGGTGTGCGCGAGGCGGCGGACGTCGGTCGGTTCGGCCTGGAGGATGTGGAAGGCGATCCGCTGCGCGCTCTTGGGACCGACGCCGGGCAGTCTGCCCAGTTCGTCGATGAGGTCCTGGACCACGCCTTCGTACAACGGATCGCCCTTCCTGGTGCTTGTCGAGGTGTGTGTTCGTGGTGCGGTTTTCGTGGTGCGTCTTCGTGGTGCTCGTACGGTAGTTGCTGCGGCCGCTCGCTAGAAGGGCAGGCCCGGCATTCCGCCGAGACCCTGGGCCAGCGGGCCGAGCTTCTCCTGCTGGAGCTGCTGCGCGTTCTCGTTCGCCGCCTGGACGGCGGCGAGCACGAGATCGGCGAGCGTCTCCGTGTCTTCGGGATCGACCGCCTTGGGGTCGATGACGAGGCCGCGCAGCTCCCCGGAGCCGTTGACGGTCGCCTTCACAAGACCGCCGCCCGACTGACCGTCGACCTCGGTCGCGGCCAGCTCCTCCTGGGCCGCCGCGAGGTCCTGCTGCATCTTCTGGGCCTGCTGGAGGATCTCCTGCATGTTGGGCTGGCCACCACCGGGAATCACGGTCACTCCTGGCAAATCGACGTCGGATGTTCGGCAGGTCGAGCCTACGTGGTCACCATGCAGGCCGTCCTACCCCACAGGAACGAACTCTTTCGAGTGAGAGTGCCCGGCTCCTCTACCTGATCACGGCCCCCACACGGGGGAAGCACCCGGATTTCGGGCGCGGGGCCCACCATTCGGCGGTAGGAAGTGCGGTACGCGTTCCTATCCGCTTTTCCGTTCCACGTTTCCATCTTCCACTCAGACATGCCGTTACGCAGAGGAGCCCCGGTGAGCCAGCCGGACATGCAGCCCGGGGGGCCGGCCCGGGACGAAGGGGCGCGGGTCGCGCCGGGGAGTGTGAATGGACACGGGAAGGGGAGCGGAGGCGGTGCGGGGGCCTGTCTCT
>NZ_JARJHW010000324.1:0-3824 GCF_040560175.1 Streptomyces panacea | reverse complement strand
GTACACCGTCGCGTGCGGAACCGGCGCCTTCGGCCGCGAGAAGAACGGCATCCCCGCCGCCACATGCATCCGTACGCCCGTCCGGAAGTCCAGGAACTCGCCCCGCGCGTCCCCGAGATACGCCCACGGGTACTCCGTCGCGTGCGCCCCCACCGCCCGGAACTGCTCCAGCGCCTCCCCGTGCCGGTCCCCCAGCACCAGCATCAGCGCCAGATGGTTCCGGACCCCGGCCACCTCCGGATCGCCCGGCGGGTACGCGTCCGACAGCTCCAGCGCCCGCTTCAGCGCGGCGTGGATCCGCGACCGGTCGATCGGGCCGCCCTCCGGCGGTGTGCCGTCGGCCACCACGTCGTACTCGACGGCCGCCAGCAGCGGCAGCGCGTGCAGCTTCGAGCCCGGCAGGGAGTGCTCCGCCGCGCGCTCGGCGAAGTCGAACATCTCGGTGTGCGAGCCGTACCACTTGTCGCACAGGTACTGGAGCGCCGAGAGATGGCAGCCGTAGTGGTGCGGCGCGCGGGCGGTCGCCTCCGCCCAGTACGCGTCGAACACCTCGCGCGGCGCCTGGCTCCCCCGCGCGTGGGTGAGCGCGACCTGCCACGGCACGGGGTCGGTCGGGTTCAGCTCCGCCGCCGCGCCGATCACCGGGACCGCGTCGTCGAGCAGCGCGAAGAACGCCTGGAACTGGTCGCGCGAGACGCCACTCGCCCGGGCGCCCGTCCGTATCTCCCACGCCTGCTGGACGCGGTGCTCGGCCTTCACCAGTACGGCGTCCGGATCCCGCGGCGACCGGGCGAGCCAGGTGTCCAGCCAGCCGGGGCTGTGCAGCGCGCTCTCGGCCAGCCGCGGCACGTAGCCGCCGCGCCGCTCCCACTCGGCGCCGACACGGGTCGACGCGAGCAGGTCCCTGGCCGGCTCATGGTCTCCCGCGTACGCGGCGGTGAGCGCGGCGCGCAGCTCGGGCGTGGGCGGGTCGAGGACGACGGACGCGTCGGGGGGCAGGTGCGCGCCGACGGCGGCGCCGTGGCGGAGCATCCGCGGCAGGGTGATCAAGGTGCGTAGCGTCGCGGTCATCGTCACGGTCAACCATTGAAGGCGGTCGAAGGCTGCCCCCACCAGAGGCTTTTGGTGACAAAGCCGTATCGCATGCCGTATCCCGTGCTGTATCGCACGAGCCCCGTCGCACGAGCCCGGTCGCAGGCGCCCCGTCGCCCCCGCCGTATCGCATGGCGTAGTGGGATCGCGCGGTCGTCCCAGGTCGGGCGCGCGCGGGCCAGGTCGGCGGGTGTCCCCCGCGAGCGCTCCCGGCCGCTGGGGACCCCCCGCCGTAGGCTGCCGCCCATGTGCGGAATCGTGGGATATATCGGCGGACAGTCGGCGCTCGATGTGGTCGTCGCCGGTCTCAAGCGGCTCGAATACCGGGGTTACGACTCGGCCGGCGTCGCGGTACTCGCCGACGGCGGGCTCGCCTCGGCCAAGAAGGCGGGCAAGCTGGTCAATCTGGAGAAGGCACTGGTGGAGGCGCCGTTGCCGAGCGGGACCACCGGTATCGGCCACACCAGGTGGGCCACGCACGGCGGCCCCACCGACGCCAACGCCCATCCCCACGCCGACAACGCGGGCCGCGTCGCCGTCGTCCACAACGGGATCATCGAGAACTTCGCCGCGCTGCGCACCGAGCTGACCGACCGCGGCCACGACCTGACCTCCGAGACCGACACCGAGGTCGTGGCGCATCTGCTCGCCGAGGCGTTCTCGTCCTGCGGCGAGCTGGCCGAGTCGATGCGGCGGGTGTGCGGGCGGCTGGAGGGCGCGTTCACGCTGGTCGCCGTGCACGCGGACGAGCCGGACGTCGTCGTGGGCGCGCGCCGCAACTCGCCGCTCGTGGTGGGCGTGGGCGACGGCGAGGCGTTCCTCGCCTCCGACGTCGCCGCCTTCATCGCCCATACGCGCTCCGCGATCGAACTGGGCCAGGACCAGGTGGTGGAGCTGCGCCGCGACGGCGTGACGGTGACCGACTTCGACGGCGCGGACGCCGCCGCCGACGTACGCGCCTACCACATCGACTGGGACGCGTCGGCCGCCGAGAAGGGCGGCTACGACTACTTCATGCTCAAGGAGATCGCCGAGCAGCCGAAGGCCGTCGCCGACACCCTCCTCGGGCGCATCAACGCCGAGGGCTCACTGACGCTGGACGACCTGCGCATCCCCTCGCGTGTGCTGCGGGCGGCCGACAAGGTGGTCATCGTGGCGTGCGGGACGGCCTTCCACGCGGGGCTGATCGCCAAGTACGCCATCGAGCACTGGACCCGCATCCCGTGCGAGGTGGAGCTGGCGAGCGAGTTCCGCTACCGGGACCCGATCCTGAACACCCGTACCCTCGTCATCGCGATCTCCCAGTCCGGCGAGACGATGGACACGCTGATGGCGCTGCGGCACGCGCGCGACCAGGGCGCCACGGTCCTCGCGATCTGCAACACCAACGGCTCGACCATCCCCAGGGAGTCGGACGCCGTCCTCTACACGCACGCGGGTCCCGAGGTCGCGGTCGCGTCGACGAAGGCGTTCCTGACACAGCTTGTGGCCTGCTATCTGGTGGCGCTGTATCTGGGGCAGTTGCGCTGCACGAAGTACGGCGACGAGATCCGGGCCGTCATCCGCGAACTGTCGCGCGTCTCGAACGAGGTCGAGCGCGTGCTGGAGACGATGGAGCCGGTACGGGAGCTGGCGCGCTCGCTCGCCGACAAGCGGACGGTGCTGTTCCTGGGGCGGCACGTCGGCTATCCGGTGGCGCTGGAGGGCGCGCTGAAGCTGAAGGAACTGGCGTACATGCACGCCGAGGGCTTCGCGGCCGGCGAGCTGAAGCACGGGCCGATCGCGCTGATCGAGGAGGACGTGCCGGTGGTGGTCGTCGTACCCTCGCCGCGCGGGCGTTCGGTGCTGCACGACAAGATCGTGTCGAACATCCAGGAGATCCGGGCGCGGGGAGCGCGGACGATCGTGATCGCGGAGGAGGGGGACGAGGCGGTGGTGCCGTACGCGGACCATCTCATCCGCATCCCGGTGACGCCGACGCTCCTTCAGCCGCTGGTCTCGACGGTGCCGTTGCAGGTCTTCGCGTGCGAGCTGGCGACGGCGCGCGGCAACGAGGTGGACCAGCCGAGGAACCTGGCGAAGTCCGTGACGGTGGAGTGAGAAGGGGATCGGGTCTTGATCATCGGGGTGGGGATCGACGTCGCGGAGATCGAACGCTTCGCGGCGTCGCTGGAGCGCACGCCTGCCATGGCCGAACGGCTTTTCTCGGAGCGGGAGTTGCTGCTCCCCAGCGGGGAACGGCGCGGTGTCGCCTCGCTGGCCGCCCGCTTCGCGGCGAAGGAGGCCCTGGCGAAGGCGCTGGGAGCGCCGGGTGGGCTGCGCTGGACGGACGCCGAGGTGTACGTCGAGGAGAGCGGGCAGCCGCGGCTGCGGGTACGGGGCACGGTGGCGGCACGGGCGGCGGAACTGGGCGTACGGGCCTGGCATGTGTCGCTCAGCCATGACGCGGGGATCGCGTCGGCGGTGGTGATCGCGGAGGGGTGATCCCGCGCTCCCCGCGGCTCCGTGCGGCAGACTCGGGGTCATGCGTACTGCGTACAGCGTTCAGACCGTGCGGACCGCCGAGCGGGAGCTGATGGACCGGCTGCCCGAAGGCGTACTGATGCAGCGCGCGGCGGCCGGGCTCGCCGCCGCGTGCGCGGATCTGCTGCGGCGGCGGGGCCGGGTGTACGGCGCGCGGGTCGTCCTCCTCGTCGGCAGCGGCGACAACGGCGGCGCCGCGCCAGCCGGGC
>NZ_JARJHW010000323.1:0-3875 GCF_040560175.1 Streptomyces panacea | reverse complement strand
TCCGTCCTCAGACCACGTGCTCGTCCGCCACCGCCAGCGCCGCGTCCAGGATCGCCAGCCCTTCCTTCGCCTCCGCCTCCGTGACGGTGCACGGCGGGCAGGCGTGCGTGCGGTTCATGTTCACGAACGGCCAGAGCCCGCCCTTCTTGCAGGCCGCCGCGAACGCGGCCATCGGCGCGTTCGCCGCGCCCGTCGCGTTGTACGGCACCAGCGGCTCGCGCGTCTCCTGGTCCCGTACGAGGTCGAGCGCCCAGAACACACCGTGCCCGCGCACCTCCCCCACCGACGGGTGCCGGTCGGCCAGTTCACGCAGGCCGGGGCCGAGGACCGTCTCGCCGATGTGCGCCGCGTGCTCGACGATCTTCTCCTCGGCCATCACCCGCAGCGTCGCGACCGCCGCCGCGCAGGCGAGCGGGTGGCCGGAGTAGGTGAGGCCGCCGGGGTACGGGCGGGTCGCGAAGGTGTCCGCGATGGCGGCGGAGATCGCGACACCGCCGAGCGGTACGTAGCCGGAGTTGACGCCCTTCGCGAAGGTCAGCAGGTCGGGCACGACGTCGAAGTGGTCGGCGGCGAACCACTCGCCGGTGCGGCCGAAGCCCGCCATCACCTCGTCCAGGATGAAGACGATGCCGTACCGGTCGCACAGCTCCCGCACGCCCGCGAGGTAGCCGGGCGGAGGCGTCATGATGCCCGCCGTGCCGGGGATCGTCTCCAGGATGATCGCGGCGATCGTCGCCGGCCCCTCGAAGGCGATCGTCGCTTCCAGGTGCTCCAGCGCGCGGGCGCACTCCTCGGCCTCGGTGGTGGCGTAGAAGGGGGAGCGGTAGAGGAACGGCGCCCAGAAGTGCACCACCCCGGCGTTGCCGCTGTCGGACGCCCAGCGGCGCGGGTCGCCGGTCAGGTTGATCGCGGTGGAGGTGCCGCCGTGGTACGAGCGGTAGGCGGAGAGCAGCTTCGGGCGGCCGGTGTGCAGCCGGGCCATCCGTACGGCGTTCTCGACGGCCTCCGCGCCGCCGTTCGTGAAGAAGATCTTGTCCAGGTCGCCGGGGGTGCGCTCGGCGATGAGGCGTGCGGCCTCGGAGCGTACGTCGATGGCGAACGCGGGCGCGAAGGTGGTGAGCTTCGCCGCCTGCTCCTGGATGGCGGCGACGACGACGGGGTGCTGGTAGCCGATGTTGGTGAAGACGAGGCCGCTGGTGAAGTCGAGGTAGCGGTTGCCGTCGTAGTCCCAGAAGTACGAGCCGTCGGCGCCGGCGACGGCGAGCGGGTCTATCACTTCCTGCGCGGACCAGGAGTGGAACACATGCGCGCGGTCGGCGGCCTTCACGGCGGCGCCGGCCTTCGGGTCGACAGTGTCAACAGCGGGGTTGACGTCGAGGTGAGGGGTCATGCGGACAGCGTAGAGAGCGGAGGGCGGGGGCGGGAGCGAACACGGTGTCTGATGTTTGCGGTGTGACTCGGCAGTCTGTCGCCCTCCCCCGAGCTACCCCTAACCTGCTCGCCGGACCCCCTGAATATCGACAGCATACTGTCGACATGACAGGGTGCTGTCAATATAATGGAGGAACACCGAGCCATCAGGAGGCCACCATGACCGGCAGAACCGTGTACCTCGCCGTGTACGACACCCTCGCCGACTGGGAGACCGGGTACGCCACCGCGCACCTCGCCCGGAACGGCTTCACCGTGCGGACCGTCGGCCCCACCACCGACCCCGTCACCACCATGGGCGGCCTGCGCGTCCAGCCCGACGTCGCGCTCGACCAGCTGGGCGAGCCCGGCGACACGGCGGTGTTCATCCTCCCGGGCGCCGGGCTCTGGGACACCGGGGACGACCTGCTGCCGTTCGCCCGCGCCGCCCGGCGGTTCATCGGCCTGGGCCTCCCCGTCGCCGCGATCTGCGGCGCCACGGCGGGGCTGGCCCGCGAGGGCCTGCTGGACGACCGGGCGCACACCAGCGCCGTCAGCCACTACCTGGACGCCACCGGATATCAGGGCGGCAAGCACTACCGCGAGGCCGACGCGGTCACGGACGGCAACCTGATCACGGCCGGCCCGACCGAGCCGGTCGCGTTCGCCCGCGAGATCTTCGCGCTGCTCGGTGTGTACGAGGGGGAGAAGCTGGACGCCTGGTACCGGCTGTTCAAGACCTCGGACGCGAGCGCGTTCGAGGTCCTCAACTCATGACCGGGCGGGCCCGCGAGACCGATCGGCCCGAACTGCTCAGCAGGACCGCACTCGGCCTCTTCCGGCTGAACGGCCAATTCCTGGCCGTGGCCGAGGAGTTGGCCGCCCCGGCGGGCCTGACCGCCGCCTGGTGGCAGGTCCTCGGAGCCGTACTGCCACAGCCGCTGTCCGTCTCCGGGATCGCCCGCGCGATGGGCATCACCCGGCAGAGCGTGCAGCGGATCGCCGATCTGCTGGTGGAGCGCGGACTGGCGGAGTACGAGCCGAACCCCGCCCACCGCCGGGCGAAACTGCTCGCTCCGACCGAGGAGGGCCGCGCGGCGATCCGCGAGATCGGGCCCGGCCACGCGGCGCTCGCGAAGCGCCTCGCCGAGGAGCTGGGCGAGGAGGGCTTCGCCGAGACCGTACGGGTGCTGGAGCGGCTGTCGCGGGCGATGGACGCGATCAGCCCCCGGTCGGGCTGAGCGGTCGGCTCGGCAAGCCGGCCGCCGGGAAGGAGTCGGCGCCCCGGACCTACGCCATCACCTCCGAGAAGGCGGGCCGCCCCATCTCCTCCTCCGTGACGTCCTCCGGATGCGTCCGGATCCACCACAAGTCGCCGAACGGGTCACGCACCCGCCCCACCCGGTACAACTCCTCGGCGCCGAAAGCGGTACGTGACCGCACGGCGTGATGACGGCGGCACTATCCTCGGCCCGGTTGGGCTTGGGCATCTGGGGGAGGGCCGTACGGCCATGGAGAAGCTGGCTGCAGGAGATCCACAACGCATCGGCGCGTACCGGCTGCTGGCGCGCCTCGGCGCGGGGGGAATGGGGCAGGTCTATCTGGCGCGCTCGGACCGGGGCCGTACGGTCGCGGTGAAGCTCGTACGCAAGGAGCTCGCCGAACAGGACGAGTTCCGCAACCGCTTCCGGCTGGAGGTCGCCGCGGCCCGGCGGGTCGGCGGCGCGTGGACGGCGCCCGTCCTCGACGCGAACACCGAAGCCGCGGTGCCGTGGGTCGCGACGGGGTACGTGGCCGGGCCCGCGCTCCAGGAGATCGTCTCGGGCACGCACGGCCCGCTGCCCGCGCGCTCGGTACGGATACTCGGCTCAGGTCTCGCCCACGCCCTCCAGGACATCCACGGCGCGGGCCTGATCCACCGCGACCTCAAGCCGTCCAACGTCCTCGTCACCATCGAGGGCCCGAAGGTCATCGACTTCGGCATAGCCCGCGCGCTGGAGACCGTCACCGACGCCGGGCTGACCCGGACCGGCGGGCTGGTCGGGTCACCCGGTTTCATGGCGCCGGAGCAGGTGCGCGGCAATCCGATCACGCCCGCGTGCGACGTGTTCTGCCTGGGCTCGGTGCTCGCGTACGCGGCGACGGGCCGGTTCCCCTTCGGTACGGCCGACACCGCCGCGCACGTGCTGATGTTCCGCATCGCGCAGGAGGATCCCGATCTGTCCGAACTCCCCGAGGGATTGCGGGAGTTGGTGGGCGACTGCCTGAAGAAGGACCCGAAGGAACGCCCGACCCCGGCGCAGATCCTGGCCCGGGTGGGCGAACCGGACGAGGACAAGGCCGAGCCCTGGCTGCCCGGCGCGCTGCTCGCCCAACTGGGCAGCGACGCGGTGCAGTTGCTGGACCACGAGGAGCCGGGGGCGCGTACGGCGCCGGCGTTCTCACCGCCGTCCGGACCCCCGCCG
>NZ_JARJHW010000322.1:0-3901 GCF_040560175.1 Streptomyces panacea | reverse complement strand
GCCAGCAGGTCGTCGATGCTGTGGGTGATCATCGCCAGGCCCACCCCGCGCTGCCGGTCCAGACGGCTGAGGTGAGGTGAGCGACGAATCCCCTCCATCGGGTGGTCTGCCCGCGGTGGGCACAGCGGGTCGAGGTGTCTGTCGTAGGGGGAGACGATCGCGCGCAAGGAGGGCGGCAGCCCGCCGTCTCGTCGGTGCGCCAGCGCAAGCGGCCCACCGGGTCGCGGTAGTAGTTCCGCACGACGATCTGCCGCAGGGCCTGCGCCTGGGGACCGAGCGCCGTGGCCGACATTGTTCACGGTGTCGCCCGAACCTGAGAAGTCCTTCTGAGCGTGGAACCGACCCAGATACGGCTGTTCGTGTCGTTCAGGAAAGTGACGGTGTGTTCTGCACCACCGGCCGCCGCTTCGGAGACACGGTCTTCGCCGCCGCCGAAGGAGCCTGGGACGCCGAGGTAACGGCAGACACAGTGACGACCGACAGAAGAGCGAGCAGAAGTGGCCGAAATGATACGAGTGATCTCACACGCATAGACGTGCCACCCAAATCAGGCATCGAATACGCACGCACGACGTACGCACGCGGTAGACGGTTCACCCTGCGGGCATCCAATTACGCCGCCTTCTACCGGATCGCACGAGGACACCAGTTCGGCTCGATGAGCTGGCACCCATGGTTTGGATACGGGGACCTTGGCTGACTCAACCCACCCGCTCGGGCTGGGTGCCCCTTGCTCTCGACAACTCTCCGATGGCTGGGAAAGCTGTCGGCTGTCCCGGACAAAAATCCAACTGCCCTGTCCGCCCGGTACCGCGTCCGCCATAGTGGTCCCCGAATATCGTTGTCCGGATAGATGGAGTGGACTGGTCGTGACACGAATAATCAGTAAGATCGGACGCATTCTGACAGTCAGTGGGGTGGCTGCGACATTGGCGTTGTCCATGAGTTCCCCGGCTTCGGCGGGCGCCCAGGCGGCGTACAGGGTCTGCGCCAAGGCGTACGTGCAAAGCTCCGGTTGGACGGCCGAACAGTGTGCCAACGCCGGACAGTCCCTGTCGGTCGGCGCGGCCGGAGGGGGGCGCGCGATCGAGGCCGTTCAGATGGCGGTCGCCGGGAGTCGTCTCTGCGCCACGGGCTATCGGCAGGGCAGTGGGTGGGGGGCTGAGAAGTGTGCCGCGTCCGGCACCCGTATCACGCTCGGCTCCGCAGGTACGGGGCTGCGCCTGGAAGCGGTGAGCTTCGGTGTGCAGACGGGGACGATTTGCGGCAACTCCTATGTGCAGGGCGTGGGCTGGAACCCGGTCTGGTACTGCGGGGTCAACGGCGAGACCAACGGGATCGGCACCACCGGGCAGAACAAACGTATGGAGGCCGTGTCCTTCATGATCTGTCGGTCGGCCGAAAGCTGCTGACCGGCTTTCCGCCGCGGCCCTTCATGATGGCGGCCGCGGCGGGAGCCTCCCGCATAACATGAGTGTCCGCCTTGACACGTTCGCCCCGACGCCCTCACCGTCCCGGACCGGCCAGTCGGCGGTACGAGGATGTCACGGCCGTCGGTGACCCTAGCGCCCGCTTTGCCCCGCCCGAACCGATCTGCCACCTCCAGCCACAACCGCCGCCGAAATCCCCAGGATTCAGTGCCCCCGGCACAGGATCCGAGTGCTGGCGCTTCTACGGCGACGTTGTGCTCAACAGCCACCTGCCGATGCCCAACCTGGTCGACGTGCCGGCTGTGGCGTACGTGGCGATGGATCCGATACGCAGGTCTCGCGTACGCGCTCAGTGCGCTGGCGCACGTTCGACGACACCCCTCGCCCCTCTCGCAGGCCCAGCGGGCACGCAAGGGCCGGACAACAAGACGCGCCCCGTTGCGGAAGGCCCTCCGAAATTGTCGCGCCGGTGAACCAAGCGCTCTCCAGGAGCGTTGTGCGTATGTCACCCTGTGGAATACGGCCCCATTCAGGGATAAAGCGAGGGAATGCTTCGTTGGCGGCCGAAATTTGGCCGTGGCGATAATTCGAGCGTGGGTAAACGTGCCCATCGCAGGTCATAAAGCAAGAAAGGAAAAATCGATGGATCCGGAACGATATCAAGATTCGGACGGCAACTCGGTGCCCTATACCCCGTCAGGGGCATCGTACCAACAGTCGGAGAGATCGCGCGCCGGTTATCAGGGCACGGAACCTCCCTATCTGATGGGTAGCGATGCCATGCAGGACACAGTCATGGCCAGGAATATACTGGAGGATGATGCCCTGACTCACTCTTACGAGCAAGATTCCTGGGGCGGTGCTCCGCCATTCATCGTCACGGAAAATGACCTCCAGGCCAGGCCTATTCAATACGCGCCGGATTGGAATCCATCGTTCTCCCATCTGGCCAACGCTTCGTGGGAAGCTCACAGTCAGTTTCCCCTCACGCAACCCCATGAGCGGGAGGCATACGAGACAGCCGTGAGCGGGGTGGTCGATGGTAAAATCCGGCAAGACTTTGCGCGTGCAGCATGGGGAGATCTTGATCAGATTGGCAGAAACTACGATCCGGATGACTCGGAGAATGAGTTCGCGCGCGAAATCTCTGTCCAAGCCGCCTTCGACGTGTCGACGTCAGCGTCGAAATTCAACACGGAAGGACAAAGATTGAGGAGCCTTCAAGCCGAAAGGGAAGCGGAAGTAAAGGCAGCGGAAGCAAGAAAGCGCATGGCAGCCTATGCTGCTGGTCCTTCTTCGGGAGACAAGCGGAATCGCGAGGGGGGCGGCAGCCCGTCCTCCAGTGCCGGAAGCCCCCCTCAGTATTCCCATAAAAGTCGCAAAAAAGGCCCTAGCCACTCATAACAAAAAGCACCACCTCGCAGTGAGCCTTTTCAGCGTTGCCTCTCCAGTGTGAGTACGGCCTTGGTGATGATGGTCATGCGGTTGGGGCTGATGCGGGATCTGCGGTAGATCTGCCAGGTCTTCAGTCGGGCCATGGCGCGTTCGACGGGAGGTCGGGCTTGGGCGAGGGCGCGGTTGGCGGTGCGTGGGGTGGGAGTGAGTTCTCCGCCAGGCGGTCGTCTGATCCCGGTGGTGACCCAGGGGCCGGCGTCTTGATAGGCGCGGTCGGCCAGGACGGGGGCCCCTTGCCGCTCGGAGATTCGGATGATGCGGTGGGTGCGGGCGGCGGTCAGGTCGTGGGTCCGTCCCGGCGGGGCGGGCGAGACCCACAGCACGTCGCCGGTGGGATCGGTGACGACCTGGACGTTCACGCCGTGCCTGCGGTGCTTGGCCGAGTAGTGGGCGGCTGTCGCCGACGCGGTCGCACTCGACGAGGGTGCCGTCCAGGAGTACGAATTTCCGGGTCTTCCCCCGTGCAGTGTCTTCAGCAGGCCCGGAGCGCGGTCGGCGAGCAGGCTGGTGACGGAGGTGACGCAGGCGTGGGCGGTGCCGACGGATATCCCGAACCCGGCGGCTATGCCGGCGAGGGTGTCGTGACGTGCAAGTACACGAGTGCGACCAGCGCACGCTGGTGCGGTGGAAGTTTGCAGCGGCGGTCACCCTCGCGGGTGACGATGAGCATCGTGACCCACTCGACCAGGGCGTGAGGCAGGTCGAGTGCGGCAGGATAGGAAACCAACGAGGCTCCTGTGCGAGGGGTTGAGGCTTCGAACATCTCCCTCAACGGCATGGGAGCCTCGTGCGTTTCGGCCCCGCGCCCGCCAGCAGCTTCGTCACCCGATCGGTGGTCACACTGAAAAGGCTCAATGAACGCACCATGTCCTGGCTGTCCGGCTACCGCTGACTCAACCACCGCTACGAACGTAATTCCCGCGACTACCTGGCCTTTCTCGGACTCGCAGCCGCTCTCTGCTGCTACAAATGGTTCCTCGAGCTGATCATGTAGGACACGGTCTAAGTTCGTCTGT
>NZ_JARJHW010000321.1:0-3940 GCF_040560175.1 Streptomyces panacea | reverse complement strand
GAGACAGGAGCGAGAACGGGGATGGGGACGAGGACGGGAGCGCGGGCGGGAACGGGGACGGGGACAGGGGCTGCGGGAGGTGGCGAGATCGATCCCGTGACCGTGCCCGTACGCGATGTGCCGAGGGAGCGCGCGAGCACCTCCGTACAGGACGGGCTGTTCTGACCCCGACTGTCGGCGGGCCTCCGAGTGCCCCTGGACAGGTCGCCCTCCGGATCGGAGGCTAGGGGGATGGATGATCAAGCAGCCGCGGAGATCCAGGCCGTGAGGGAGTTCCGGGAACGGCTCTCGCTGCCCGGACTCATCGACATACACACGCACTTCATGCCCGACCGCGTCCTGCGGAAGGTGTGGGCGTACTTCGACAGTGCCGGCCCCCTCACCGGCATGGAGTGGCCCATCACCTACCGGCACGAGGAGGACCAACGCGTGGCGCTCCTGCGCGCGTTCGGCGTACGGGCGTACACCTCGATGCTCTACCCCCACAAGCCCGGCATGGCCGACTGGCTCAACGGCTGGGCCGCCGGATTCGCCGCGCGGACGCCCGACTGCCTCCAGACCGCGACCCTCTTCCCGGAGGAGGGCGTGGAGACGTACGTACGCGAGGCCGTCGAGTCCGGGGCGCGGATCTTCAAGTCGCATCTCCAGGTGGGGGGTTACGACCCCAACGACGAACGCCTCGACCAGGTCTGGGGGTTGCTCGCCGACGCCGGCGTGCCGGTCGTCATGCACTGCGGATCGGGGCCGCAGCCAGGCAAGTTCACCGGGCCCGAGCCCGTCGGGCGGCTGCTCGCGCGCCATCCGCGACTACGGCTCGTCGTCGCGCACATGGGGATGCCGGAGTACACGGACTTCCTGGACCTGGCCGCCCGGTACGACGGGGTCCTGCTCGACACGACGATGGCGTTCACCGACTTCAGCGAGGCATTCGCGCCGTTCCCGGCGGGCGCGGACGCCAAGGCCCGGCTCGCGGACCTGGGGGACCGGATCCTGCTCGGGTCGGACTTTCCCAACATCCCGTACCCGTACCTCCACCAGCTGGAGGTCCTCGAACGGCTCGGGCTGGGCGACGCCTGGACGCGCGCGGTCTGTTACGGGAACGGGGTCCGCCTCTTCGGCCTGGATCCCGAAGGCATCGCCCAGGGCATTGCCGAGGGGTGACCTTCCGGCGGCTTTTCCCTTAGCCTGCAAGGCTGTTCACTCCCGTGGACAGCCGCACACCGGACTCGAAGGAGCGTGACGCCGTGACGTGGACGACGCGGACGACCTAGCCGCCCGCCCGGAAGCCCCGGGAGCACGGGCGGCGGGTTCCGAGAGGAACGAGATGTCCCGTACGGACAAGACGAAGCCGCCGTGGGTCCGCCACGCGGAGCACCGCCCCCTGCCCGTCCACGATCACCGTTACGGCCCCTGTGACCTGCCGCCCCGCCCGACGCGGGAGGACACGGACACCCGCTGCCGTTGGGTCCTGACCCTCGTGGCGCTGATCGTCCGGCCCTGCTGTGCCGGCTGCAAGGTGCGCTCCCACATCAGGGAGCGGCAGGAGTGGGCCAGGACCGGCAATCGCAAGGAGCGTTACGCGGGCCGACGCGAAGCGCGCCTCCTCGCACCCTGGGAGGACGACGACTGAGCCCGTTCCGCCCGGTTCCCGGGCCCGGCCGCGTTCTCAGGGAATTCACAGGAAGCGGCAAGGGCGTTCTCACTCGGGCTCCGCAGTGTGGGCACCATGACCGTCACCTCGCCCAGGGGGCGTACCGAGATGATCAAGCCGGACGGCAGCCCCGTCCGGGTCCTTGTCGTGGACGACGAAGCCTCGCTCGCCGAGCTGATGTCGATGACCCTGCGCTACGAGGGGTGGGATGTCCGCAGCGCCGGTGACGGCGCGGGGGCCGTCCGCTCGGCGCGGGAGTTCCGGCCCGACGCGGTCGTGCTGGACGTGATGCTGCCCGACATGGACGGCATCGCCGTCCTCGGGCGGCTCCGCCAGGAGCTGCCGCAGGTGCCCGTCCTCTTCCTGACCGCGAAGGACGCCGTGGAGGACCGGATCGCCGGGCTCACCGCGGGCGGTGACGACTACGTCACCAAGCCCTTCAGCCTGGAGGAGGTCGTGGCACGGCTCCGCGGCCTCATCCGGCGCTCCGGCACCGCCTCCGCGCGCAGCGAATCGGTGCTGGTCGTCGGCGATCTGGCGCTCGACGAGGACAGCCACGACGTCAGCCGGGCGGGGCGGTCCATCCACCTCACGGCGACGGAGTTCGAGCTGCTGCGCTTCCTGATGCGCAACCCGCGGCGCGTGCTGAGCAAGGCCCAGATCCTCGACCGCGTGTGGTCGTACGACTTCGGCGGCCAGGCGAACGTCGTGGAGCTCTACATCTCGTACCTGCGACGGAAGATCGACGCGGGCCGGCCGCCGATGATCCACACGCGGCGCGGGGCGGGGTATCTGATCAAGCCGGGCGAGTAGCCGTGGCGCTCCGGGAGCGCGTACGGCGCCGACGCCCGCGCACGGCCCCGCGCACGGCCCCGAGTTCGGCGTCGGACACAGCCTGGCGTACGGCCCCGCGTACGGCGTCGGGCACGACCCGTCGTACCGCCACGCGTACGACCCCACGCGCGGCGTCGAGGCGCTGGTCGCTGCGCACGCGCCTCGTCGTGTCCGCCGTCTCGCTGATCGCGGTCGTGGCGGCGGTGATCGGCGCGGTGACGACGATCGCGTTCCGCTCGTACCAGTACGACCAGCTCGACGCCCAGGTCCACGCCGTCGCCCAACGGGCAGCCGGGCCGCACAAGCGGGCCGACCGGCCGCCGGACGACGTCCCCCCGCCCCGCCAGTCGGAGGTGAAGGAGCCGCTCAGGACCATCACCGGCGGTGGCGCCCCGATCGGAACGGTCGGCGTCGAGCTGACCGGCACCGGTCCCGGCGACATCGGCCGGGGCCTGATCAGCGCCCAGACGAGCGGCGACGACCAGAGCGGCCAGCAGGTCACCGGCCACGCGCTCACCGACTCCCAGACGGCCGCCCTCGCGACGGTCCCGCGCGACGGCGATTCGCACACCGTGACCCTCGCGGACCTCGGCGACTACCGCGTCGAGTACGTCGACGGCGTCAACGGCTCCTTCCTCGTCGGTGTCCCGCTCAGCGATGTCCAGGACACCCTCGCCACCCTCGTCGTGGTCGAGATCTGCGTCACCGTCGCCGGTCTCGTCGCCGCCGGGATCGCCGGCGGGGTGCTCGTCGGAGTGGCCCTGCGGCCACTGCGGCGCGTGGCCACGACCGCCACCCAGGTCTCCGAACTCCCCCTGCACAGTGGCGAAGTGGCGCCCCTGACCCGGCTGCCGGACACCGAGGCCGATCCGCGTACCGAGGTCGGCCAGGTCGGCGCCGCGCTCAACCGGATGCTGGGGCACGTCGGTTCGGCGCTCGCCGCGCGGCAGGAGAGCGAGACGCGGGTACGCCGGTTCGTCGCCGACGCGAGCCACGAACTGCGGACACCGCTCGCCTCCATCCGTGGTTACGCCGAACTCACCCGGCGCGGCCGGGAGGACATCGGTCCCGACACGCGGCACGCGCTCGGCCGGATCGAGGCCGAGGCGGAGCGGATGACCGGGCTGGTGGACGATCTGCTGCTGCTGGCACGCCTCGACGCCGGACGGCCGCTCGCGTACGAGACGACGGACCTGTCCCCGCTCGTCGTGGACGCGCTGAGTGACGCGCGGGCCGCCGGGCAGGACCACCACTGGCGGCTGGAGCTGCCGGACGAGCCCGCGAACGTGTACGGCGACCGGCCCCGGCTCCATCAGGTGCTGGTGAACCTGCTGGCCAACGCCCGGACCCACACCCCACCGGGGACGACCGTCACAGCGCGCGTGCGCGTCACCGCCGCCCGCGCCAGCACCGCCACCAGCACCCCCGCCGTCCACGACCCCGTCCACGACCCCG
>NZ_JARJHW010000320.1:0-4092 GCF_040560175.1 Streptomyces panacea | reverse complement strand
GTGTATAAGAGACAGCCCCGGCCCTGACCCCGGCCCCCGTCCGACCTGGTCGGACGGGGACTCTTCCGTGCGGCTCGGCGCCGCCACCTTCCTCGTCCCAGAAGCCGCACTCCAAAACATCAGCACCGTCAGCACCTTTGACCAAAGCCATTCCATCGAGTGACGGTTAAGCCATCCGGATGACCCTCGCCGGGGCCCCAACTATGGTGCGGCGCAAGCGTTCGGGCACTTGGCCCACAGGCATTGCGATGTCAGTGGCGGGTGCCACAGTGGGGGAGTGAGCAAATCCGCCGCAGTGCTGGCAGAGGGGGTGAGATCCGGACGTGTCCGGTTCCGGTGTCGGTGAGGAGATCGGCGCCCAGGGCGCCAGGTCCCGGGCTCTCGCTGTGCTGCGCGTGCGCGGCAGAGCGGCGGCCGTCGCTCTGCTGCCCGCGGCCGCGGCGGTCGTCCTGCTCGCGGGGGGTGTCACGGGCCGTCTCACCGGCGGGAGTTGGGACACCGCGCGCTGGGTCGTGGCCGGTGTCGCCGTGGTGGTGCTGCTGTGCGCGGTGGGCGTCGCCGCCGTGATCGCCAGGGCCAGACCAGCCCTCAGCCCCACCGTGGAGATCGCCGAGCGGTCCGCCCCCGACCTGTACCGCCTGGTGCGGGATCTGGCCGACCGGCTGAACGTGCCCGCGCCCTCGTCCATAGCGCTGACACCGGACTGCGACAGCTGGCTGGAGGACCGTACGCATCCCGCGCACGCCCTCGTCGGCGCACCGAGCGACGGCGCGGCGACGGGCCCGAATGAACCGGGCGCCCCATTCCGCCGCGGCGCCCCCTCCCGTCGCGGGGCCGCCGCTGCCGCGCCCGTCCTCGTGATCGGCTCCCCCTTCCTGTGGTGGATGCGCGTCGCCGAGCTGCGCGCCGTGCTGGCCCCGGTCGTGGCCGGTACGGGACCGGCGTCGCACCCCGACATAGCCGCCGCCCGCCGCTTCGTGCGGGGCCTGGACGCCGCGGTGGCCCTCCCGGGCCGCCAGGACCTGGGGCTGATACGCCGCGCCGCGCTCGGCCTCGTCGGCCGGATCGCCCGCCTGATGCTGCGCGCCTGCGCCGAGCACGCCGCCCTGATGGAGCGCGGTGTCGCGTCCGCCGCGTCCGAGCGGGCGCAGGGAGTCGACTACGGCCTGCGGATCGTCGCCCAGGAGCAGGTGGGCCTCGCCTACGCCGGCTGGGACCGGCTGCTGACCCGCGTCGCTCTGCCCGCCTGGCGGATGGGCCGCTGGCCGTCCCGGCTCGACGTCGGAGTCGTATCGGCGCTGACCGAGCTGTCGCGGCGCGACCGGCTGGCCGAGGGTTTCACCTCCCGGCTCGGCGAGCGTCCCGCCTGTGACCTGCTCGAAGAGCCCGGCACAGTCGACGAGGCCGCGTCCCTGCTGGCCGCGCGCCTCTTCCACGGCGGCCCGGCCACGTCGGGCCCCGACTGGTCCCCGGTCGACTGGCAGCAGTATCCGGAAGAGGTCGTCGACCGTAAGTGGCGTACGGAAGCGGCCAGGCTGCACCGCGTCCTGGACGACATGGGCGTACGCCGCTCCGCGCGGCCGGGCGACCCGACGTCCGACGCCGTGCCCGGACCCACACTGGCCCGCGTCATGGACCATCTCGCCGGACGGGGCGAGGAGGCGGGCGACACCCTGGCCGCCGGGATCAGCGCCGAGGTGGCGCGCGAGGAGGCCGAGGTCGTACCGCCCGCGCCCACGACCGCGCCGGGCACCGCGGGCGACGCCCTGGCCCTCCGTGGGACGGACCCGCTGCCGCTGTTCCCGCTCATGCCGCCGCGTACGGGCCGTGAGCTGCTCGCCGACCACGTCACCGCGATGGTCTGCTGCGCCGCCGTGGACACGGCGGGCGCGGCCCCGGGGCTCGACTGGCTCGACGGCCCGGCTCTCCTCATGGACGGCAAGCGCCGCACGGACCTGGCGGGCGGGGTGCTGAGCCTGGTGGAGGACGGCGACGGGGAGCCGCTGCGGATGTGGCTGGCCTCGACGGGCGTACGGCCGGAGAAGCCGGTCCGTCTGGTGTGAGGTCGTGTGAGGTCGGTCACGGCCGACCCGGCGGAAGGCGCGGGAGGGACGTGGCGCGAGAGCCGCCCGCCGCCCGACGCGGGGCCCTATGGGCTGCCCCGTAACCCCCGGCGGGCGCACGACGGCAGCGACACCACCTCGCCGCGTTGTCGGATCGCCCGGATACGCCCGGTACGGGGGCCACCCTCCGCCTCGCGACGCACCGCATCTGGCGCCGCGCGCCGATCCACCGGGGATTTACTGGGCAGCCCTTGGGCGATGTCCCGCCGGCAGCCCGCCAACAGCCTCACCGAACCGTCTGGCCGAACCGCCCCCGACGCCGCCCCGCGCGTCATCGGCGCCCGGCGCGCAACCCAGCGCAACCCAGCCCAACCCCCCGTCCGGAGAAGGACGTTCCGCCCGCTTCCCCCCACTTCCCACCGCTTCCCGCCACTCCCGTTCACTCCCATTCGCGACGAACGGTGACGGAGCGCGTGCGTTATGTGATGTGCTGGAGGTCGACGCTGACACGGTCCGCCCCAACGGCGGCCCGCCCACCGGCAGTCGACCAACCACCAACACTTGCACGGGGTTTCCAGGGAGGGGCGCGCCAATGTGCGCCGATCACATCCAGCGGTGGGAATCGGGCGCGCTCGCCCACGCCGTCTCCGATCCCTTCGGCCAGGGACCGGTGCCCTGGCTGCGCGGCAGCGAGAACTACGTCGACGACACGGGCCACGTCGTGCCCTGGTACGCGGACCCGACGCTCGGGCGCGACCGCGGCGGCCCCCATACCGCCGACGACGTCCACCGCCAGATCAAGGGCTTCGCGTCCGCCGGAGCCGCCGCGCCCGGCGAGTCGATCGACTTCCACATCACCGTCGATCCGCCCCAGCCGTTCTCCGTGGACGTCTACCGGATCGGGCACTACGGCGGCGAGGGCGCGCGCAAGATCACCACCAGCCCCCGTCTCTCCGGCATCGTCCAGCCCGCCCCGCTCGCCGCCGAGCGCACGGTCTCCTGCCACCACTGGTGGCTGTCCTGGCGCCTCCAGATCCCTTCGTACTGGTCCCTGGGCGCGTACGTCGCCGTCCTCACCACCACCGACGGCTACCGCTCCCACATCCCCTTCACGGTCCGCGACAGCCACCCCGCCGACCTGCTCCTCCTGCTCCCCGACATCACCTGGCAGGCGTACAACCTCTACCCGGAGGACGGCCATCTCGGCGCCAGCCTCTACCACGCCTGGGACGAGCAGGGCCGGCTCCTCGGTGAGGAGGACGCGGCGATCACCGTCTCCTTCGACCGTCCGTACGCGGGCGCGGGCCTGCCCATCCACGTCGGCCACGCCTACGACTTCATCCGCTGGGCCGAGCGCTACGGCTACGACATCGCCTACGCGGACGCCCGCGACCTGCACGCCGGCCTGATCGACCCGACCCGCTACCGGGGGCTGGTCTTCCCCGGGCACGACGAGTACTGGTCGCTCCCCATGCGCCGCACCGTCGAGCGGGCGCGCGAGCACGGCACCTCACTCGTCTTCCTCTCCGCCAACACCATGTACTGGCAGGTCGAGCTGGGCCCGTCGCCCTCCGGCGTCCCCGACCGCCTCCTCACCTGCCGCAAGCGCCACGGCCCCGGCCGCCCGGCCCTCTGGCGGGAGGTCGACAGACCGGAGCAGCAGCTGCTCGGGATCCAGTACGTGGGCCGGGTCCCCGAGCCGCACCCGATGGTCGTACGGAACGCGGAGCACTGGTTCTGGGACGCCACCGGCGCCTCCGAGGGCGACGAGCTCCCCGGCCTGGTCGCGGGTGAGGCCGACCGCTACTTCCCGCGTACGGCGCTGCCCGAGCACGACGAGCGGATGCTGCTGGCCCACTCGCCGTACCGGGACGGCGACAACACCCTTCGCCACCAGGAGACTTCGCTCTACCGGGCCCCCTCCGGCGCCCTCGTCTTCGCCTCGGGGACCTTCGCGTGGTCGCCCGCGCTGGACAGACCCGGCCATGTCGACCCGCGCGTCCAGCGGGCGACGGCGAACCTCCTCGAC
>NZ_JARJHW010000032.1:0-53027 GCF_040560175.1 Streptomyces panacea | reverse complement strand
TGTGTATAAGAGACAGCGCCTCGCCCGCCGTCGCCGAACGGCTCGGAGACCGGCCGCGCGACATCCGGTCGGCCGCCGGGGACTTCAAGGTGCGGGTGGCGGGGATACGCCCGACCACCCCGGCGGCGCCCGGCGCCGACTACCTCCTGGTGAACGCCGCCGACCTGACGCAGCGGGCACCGACCACCCTGCTGGTCACGGGTGCGAAGCTGGACGGCGGGGCGCTGCGCCGTACCGTCGCCGGATTCGGTGAGGAGTCCCGTGCCCCCTTCACCGTGCGGCTGCGCACCGACGAGCGGAAGACATTCGTCAACACGCCCATGCAGGAGGGCGCCGAACGGATCTACGCGGCGGCGATCGCGGCGGGCGCGGGCTACGCCCTGCTGGCCCTGCTGCTCTCGCTGTCGCAGACGGCCCCTGAGCGCCTCACCTTGCTGGCGAGGCTGCGCACCATGGGCCTCACGACGCGCCAGGGCCGCCAACTCCTGGGCCTGGAGGTCCTTCCGCAGGCGCTGCTCGCCACCGTGGGCGGGGCGTTCGTCGGCTGGGGAACCGTCGTGCTGCTGGCGCCGGGAGTGGATCTCGGACGGCTGGCGCTCACCGCGGCGTCGGACGTGACGCTGGACGGGGCGCCGCTGCGGGTCGATCCGTGGTCGCTGGCACTGCCGGCCCTGGGGGTACTGGCGCTCGCCGGGGCGGTGTCGGCCGTGCAGGCGTGGTGGGCGGGACGGCGGGGATCGATCAACGAACTCAGGGCAGGAGACAGCCGATGACATCGTCGACCGAGTCCGGGGCGGGGGCGGGGGCCGGTGACTCCGCGGTGCCGACGCTGGAGCAGTTGGAGCGACGCGCGGGCACCCACCGCGACCGGCCCTCGTACGGGCACGACGCGCTCATCGCGTGCGACCGGCTGGTGCGGATCTTCACCGCCGACGGGGTGGAGGTGCAGGCCCTCCAGGGTCTCGATCTGCTGGTGGCCGAGGGCGAGTTGATGGCACTCGTGGGCGCGTCCGGCAGCGGCAAGTCGACGCTGATGAGCATCCTCGCCGGGCTGGACGTCCCGACGGCCGGCGCCGCGAAGGTGGCCGGCCGGGATCTGCTGGGCATGGACGCGAAAGCGCGCCTGCGCTACCGGCGTGAGGCGGTGGGCTTCGTCTGGCAGGAGACCGGCCGGAATCTGCTGTCGTACCTGACTGCCGGTCAGAACGTGGCACTGCCGATGCAGTTGAGCGGCCGGGGTGGCCGCCGCCGTCGCGCCGAGCGCGCCGCGCGGGCCGAATCGCTGCTGACGATGCTGGACGTGGCGGACTGCCGCGACCGACGCCCGCACCAGATGTCCGGCGGCCAGCAACAGCGTGTCGCGATAGCCGTCGCCCTCGCCAACTCCCCCTCCGTGCTGCTGGCCGACGAGCCGACGGGCGAGCTGGACTCGGCGACCGGGGAGCAGGTGTTCGCCGCGTTCCGCCGGGCGAACAAGGAGCTGGGCACGACGATCGTGATCGTCACCCACGACCAGGAGGTCGCGGACGAGGTACGCCGCACGGTCGCCATCCGCGACGGCCGCACCTCGTCGGAGGTCCTGCGCCGCACTGAGGTCGACGCGACGACGGGCCAGGAGTCGGTGGTGGCACGGGAGTACGCGATGCTCGACCGCGCGGGCCGCCTCCAGCTGCCCGCCGAGTACACGAAGGCGCTGGGCATGGAACACCGCGTGATGCTGGAACTGGAACAGGACCACATAGGAGTCTGGCCGGACACCCCGAACGAGTGACGGGGGCGCATCGAGCCCCTCCGCCGATCGAGGACAGACCACCCACCGGGCGGACCCGGTGAACCGGGCCGGCCCGCCACAGAACGGAGCGGCACGACGTCCGCGACAGGTTTTACGTCGGGGTGACGCTCAGCCCGCCGATGCCGCCCGCTCCACCCGTCCGTACGGCGATCGAGCCGTACGGCGTCCGCAGCCGCGTCCACGCGCCGGTCCTGAGCAGCGCCACCGCTGCGTTCTCGGGCATCGGGCGCAGGAAGCCCACCGACTGCGCCGCGTGGACGGCGCGCAGCGGCAGGCCCGTGTCGCCGACCGTCCGGGACCAGATCTCGTTGCCGATCCTGTCCCGTTCGGCACGGTCCCGGTGCGCGGCGGGCAACGCCTCGTCGCGCGTGCGGAATTCGGCGACCGCCGCCGCGACCGCCTGGCGCAGCGCGGCGGGACCCGGCAGGCCGGGCACCCGCTGCCAGCCGCCACGCGGCGGCAGCACCCCGGTCCACGGAGGTCCGGTGACGGCGGCGGGCAGCGCGAAGCCGCCCGTCAACTCGTCGATGGCTTCGAGGAGTTCACCGGCGGAGACGGTGACGTCCAGCTCCACCGGAGCCGCGGGCACGGCCGCCGACGGGGCGTCACACAGCCGCGCCGTACGGATCGCCAGGACCTCGAACGCCGGGGGCCGCCCGAACACCGCCACGGCCCCGGCGCCCACCTGGAGGCGTACGGCTGCCGCCCGGTCGTAGCGGATGAGCCGGCCGAGGAAGGCGGCGAGATCCGCCGCCTCCGCCGTGTCGGCGAGCCGCAGGGCCCGCACGGTCGTCGCCGTCATGCCGCGAGTGCCTCCGCGTCGTCCAGGTACTTCAGGAGAAAGGACTTCTCCTCGGCCGTGATCCGCCGCGGCCGGCCCGCCTGGAGGTCGTACGGCACGATGACGGTCGAGGCCCGCACGTACACCTGGTCCTCGTCCTTGATCTCGTACGCGATCGTGAGCGTCGCCGCACCGATCTTCGTCACCCACAGCTCGACGGTCACCGGCTCGTACCGGTGCACCAGCGGCAGCTTGTAGTCGATCTCGTGCCGGGCCACGACGGACCCGCCCGAGAAGGACGGTGAGCCGCCCCCCGGCGCCAGCCGGAACATGAAGTCGATACGCGCTTCCTCCAGATAGCGGAGGAAGACGACGTTGTTGACGTGCCCGAAGGCGTCCATGTCCGACCAGCGCATGGGGCAGCTGTAGTGGTGGCGGGCCATGTCAGCCTCGCGTCAGTTTCTTGTACGTGGCGCGGTGCGGACGGGCCGCGTCGGCGCCCAGCCGCTCCACCTTGTTCTTCTCGTACGCCTCGAAGTTGCCCTCGAACCAGAACCACTTGGACTCGCCCTCGTACGCCAGGATGTGCGTGGCGACGCGGTCGAGGAACCACCGGTCGTGAGAGATGATCACGGCCGCGCCGGAGAACTCCAGCAGCGCGTTCTCCAGCGACGACAGGGTCTCGACGTCGAGGTCGTTGGTCGGTTCGTCGAGGAGCAGCAGATTGCCGCCCTGCTTGAGGGTCAGCGCCAGGTTGAGGCGGTTGCGCTCACCGCCGGAGAGGACTCCGGCCGGCTTCTGCTGGTCCGGGCCCTTGAAGCCGAACGCGGAGACGTACGCCCGCGAGGGCACCTCGACGTGACCGACGTTGATGTAGTCCAGCTCGTCGGAGACGACGGCCCACAGCGACTTCTTCGGGTCGATGCTGCCGCGGTTCTGGTCGACGTAGCTGATGTTGACGGTGTCGCCGACCTTGATGCTGCCGGAGTCCGGCTCCTCGAAGCCCTGGATCATCTTGAACAGCGTGGTCTTGCCGGCGCCGTTGGGGCCGATGACCCCGACGATGCCGTTGCGCGGCAGTGTGAAGGAGAGGTCGTCGATGAGGACCTTGTCGCCGAACGCCTTGCTCAGGTTCTGGACCTCGACCACGACGCTGCCGAGCCGGGGGCCCGGCGGGATCTGGATCTCCTCGAAGTCCAGCTTCCGCATCTTGTCCGCCTCGGCGGCCATCTCCTCGTAACGGGCCAGCCTGGCCTTGGACTTGGCCTGGCGCCCCTTCGCGTTGGAGCGGACCCACTCAAGCTCTTCCTTGAGCCGCTTGGCGCGCTTGACGTCCTTCTGGCCCTCGACCTTGAGACGTGCCTGCTTGGTCTCCAGGTACTTGGAGTAGTTGCCCTCGTAGCCGTGGAGACGGCCGCGGTCGACCTCGCAGATCCACCCGGCGACGTTGTCGAGGAAGTACCGGTCGTGGGTGACGGCGACGACGGCACCGGGGTACTTGGCGAGGTGCTGCTCCAGCCACTGCACGGACTCGGCGTCCAGGTGGTTGGTGGGCTCGTCCAGCAGCAGCAGGTCGGGCGCCTCCAGCAGCAGCTTGCAGAGCGCGACACGGCGGCGCTCACCGCCGGAGAGCGTGGTGACGGCCCAGTCGCCGGGCGGGCAGCCCAGCGCGTCCATGGCCTGCTCCAGCTGGGTGTCCAGGTCCCACGCGTTGGCGTGGTCCAGGTCCTCCTGGAGCTTGCCCATCTCGTCCATCAGGGCGTCGGAGTAGTCGGTCGCCATCAGCTCGGCGACCTCGTTGAACCGCTTCAGCTTGCCCATGAGCTCGGCGGCGCCGTCCTGGACGTTCTCCAGCACCGTCTTGGTCTCGTCCAGCGGCGGCTCCTGGAGGAGCATCCCGACCGAGTACCCGGGCGACAGGAAGGCCTCGCCGTTGGACGGCTGCTCCAGCCCGGCCATGATCTTCAGCACGGTGGACTTACCGGCGCCGTTGGGGCCGACCACACCGATCTTCGCGCCGGGCAGGAAGCTCTGCGTCACGTCATCGAGGATGACCTTGTCGCCGTGCGCCTTGCGCGTCTTGCGCATCGTGTAGATGTACTCAGCCAAGAGAAACCGTCCGGCAGATCGAGAAGGGCCAATGTGCGGCTCCACCGCGTGAGGGCAGATGAAGCCATCTTGCCGCACGTCCCTCCCTGGGGAGAAACCGCCTGTCCAGGCCTCGGACACACCGTCCCGACCTGCGGTCCACGCGGGCGCGCCCGGGGCGGGCCGGGGCGACACGTGGCGGCCGACGGCGGGCGGCGGACCTGTCAGCGGGCGTGACAGCGGGCGTGACAGCGGACATGGACGTGAACGGCCCCGGCGCGCGGCCCCGCCGCGCGACCGGATTCGTCTGCGCGTCGGGGCCGCTGTCAGGGGCGGCCGGGAACCGTGCCGGCCGTGGGCGGGTCAGTCCTCGGTGGAAGGGTCGTCCTTCTTGCGGAAGAAGAGGACCGCCGCGCCGCCGAGCAGGACCAGCCCGATCGCGACGCCCGCGATCACCGGGGTGGCGTTGGAGGTGCCCGTCTCGGCCAGGTCGAGCCCTTCGGTACCGGCGACGCCGCCCGTCGTGGCCGGGGCCAGCTGGGTGGTGGTCTCGTCGGCCGGCGGACCGGCGTTCGCGCTGGTCCGGCAGTCGAGAACGCCCTGGAAGTTCTTGGTGAAACCACCGGGCCCGGTGATCGTGAAGTCGTACGCCTGGTCCTCGGCGACCGGCACGGTGACCGTCCTGGACCCGCCGGCCTCGACCGCGTACTCCGCGCCGGCGAGGGTGAAGACGAACGGCTCGTCGCCCTTGTTGGCCGCGGTGACGTCCACACCGCCCTCCGCGCAGTTCTTCTCGGCGGTGATCGCCGGTATCGCGCCCTTCGCGGCCCAGGTGGCGGTGGCCGTGGCCGAGACCGTCGACTCGCTGGAGCCGGCCAGGATCTGCGTCTGGCTCTTGGTGACCCCGGCGAACGCCCTGCCCACCGGCACCGACGTGCTCGCCTGCACGCTCAGCGCGGCCGTGCCGTCGGCCGCGTCCTCGGGGACGTCGAAGTAGAGCTGCGCGCCGTTGGCCGCCTCGGTGACGGGCTTGCCGTCCTTGTCGGTGATCTCGATGCCCATCGCGGCGGCGTCGGCGGGCGGGGACACCGCGACACCCTCCGCGTCGGTACGGACGGTGACCGGCCCGATACGCTCGCCGCTCCGGCCGGAGACAGCGCCGGGCTCCAGGGTGAGCGAGGCCCTGGGCTCACCGAGACCGCCGGCGCTCCGCTCCAGCCAGTCGGCCAGCTTCTCGGCCTGCGGGTCGACGGCGGCGACATCCGCGTTGTCGGAGTGGCGCCAGATGGCGACCTGCGTACCGGCGGCGGCGGTCTGCGCGGTGAGCGGCCCGGTGCCCGCGTCGTCGGCGAGCGCCGCGAGGTCGTCGACCTGGGGGTAGGAGTTCTGCAGGATCCAGCGGATCTTCCCGGCGTTCTTGTTCGCGCCGAGCGAGGTCTGCGCCCAGGGCGTCTCCAGATACTTCGCCTGGTCCTGGGTGGGGTTGTTGATGTCGACGCAGTACGTCTTGAGCTTGCCGCCGCCGTCGACGGTCATCTCGAAGAGCCCGGCGGGCAGTTCGTGCTTCTCGCCGTCCGTGGTGAGCACGGCCTTGTCGAACGTCATGAGGCCGTCGAGCGTGGCCGCGGCGCCGCCGCGATGCTGGAGCGCGTCGTCGGCCACTGCCGCTCCCGCGCCGGCTATGGAGCCCGCCACGACAAGGCCCGAGACGGCCATCGCGGCGGCGAGACGGGCGGCGCCCCGCCTCCGAGCGGTTGGAGCGAAGAACTCGGACAGCGCAGACAACACAGATCTTTTCCCTCCGGGTGAGGTCCTCCGCGTGGGACGCGTGGGGGGGGGATTGCCTCACCAGCAGACTCAAGTGCCCCATGAGTACTCGGGAATCCTATGGATGGAGGCGACCGCCGATGCCCGTTCGTACGTTCAGATAACCGTTCCGAATCGGAATCGTTATCGCTCGTACCTTCGAAGTCGTTCGACTATCGACAAATCTCCACAACTCCCCGGTCAGAGCGGTCCGGTAGGCGCCGCGACCGCCCCGGCCGACGCCGGCGAATCGTCCTGTTCGGACAGCCACGGTTGCGTACGCACCGGTTTGCCGACCGCGCCGGCCCAGGGGTCGGAGTCGGGGCCGGAGTCGGGGCCGGTACCGACGTCGGCAGCGGCTGTGGCGGCGGCTTGCGCGGCGGAAGTCGCCGCCGACGCGTCCGCCGGACGCTCCGTCAGCGCCGGATTCGCCCGGGCCACCCGCTTGAACGCCGAGGTCCCCCACGTCAGATCGTGACCGATCGACACCGCGTCGATGTCCACGAACGTCCTGCGCTGCCCGTCGTTCGCCTCGTCCCGCACCCGCAGCCTGCCGTGCACGACCAGCGGGTCACCCACATTGACCGACGCGGTGAGATTCGCCCCGAGATTCCGCCACGCGCAGACGGTGTAGAAGCTCGTACTCCCGTCCGTCCAGGCCGAATTCCGGCGGTCCCAGCGGCGCGGGGTCACCGCGAATCTGAACCGCGCCACCCCACCCGTCGACGTTTCCCGATACTCCACCCCCGTCGCGGCGTTTCCCACCAGCGTGACCACGGTGTCGTTCATGACAGCCCCCCTCTTCTCCGGCTTCCCGGCTTCCCGGTGCTCCGTTTCTCCGGCCCCTTCGGCCGACCACTTCATGCTGGACCGGATGGGAGATTCCTGCCGACGCCTGTGGATAACTCGCCGGTTCTGAATATCTCCGTCACCCGTACGTGGTCGCGCCCGGACACCGGGCGGACGGGACGCGGTTACCTCGTCACGCCGGACACCGCCGAGTACTGCTCCCGCACCTCCCGGTACCGCATCAGCTCCGCCGCGATCGGATCGAGCACCTTGGCCCGTCCACACCCCGCCGCCGCCTCCCGCAGCCGCCGCTCGGCGTCCTGCCCGTACCGCCTCGCCGGACCCCGCGCCGCCGCCGCGCACGCCCACTCCACCAGCGGCCCGCCGACGATCCCGGCCAGCATCACCAGCACGGGCGGGATAATGCCGGGCGGGAGCACGCCGATGATCTGGCCGACCAGCCACAGCCCGCCGAAGATCTGAAGCAGCGTCATGGACGCCTGCGCGAGCACCGCCGCCGGCCACCACGCGGGGCGGGCGGGGCGCCCGCTCGGCGGACCCGCCGTCACGGCCAGCTCGTCCAGCGCCTCCGGCAGCCCGACGGCGCCGCGGACCGCCGCCTCGCGCACCGCCTGGGCCCACGGCCTCGGCAGCCCGGCCGCCGCGTCTTCCGCGACCGTACGGACGGCCTGCTCGACCCGCTGCCTGGCGGTGAGTTCGTCCTCCACGATCACCTCGGCGCGCGGCGCGGTGCCGCCGGGCGTCCGGGTGCGTTCGTACCAGCGCCACAGCCGCAGCCACGGCGTCCCGCACGCGCGACCCGCGTTCCTGCGCCACTCGCGCTCCGCCGCCTCGCCGGTGGCCAGCGCGCCGACCGCCCACGCGAGCCGTTCCGCGAACTCCTCGCGGGAGCGCTCACCGAGCCCCGTGCGCCCGTCGGACACGTACACCGAGCGCAGCCGACTCGCGGCCGCGTCCACATCGGCCGACAGCCGCCGGGCGGCGGCGTTCCGCTCCTGGACGAAACGGCCGACCAGCTCGCGCAGTTCGCCCACGCCCCGACCGGTGAGCGCGGAGATCGGCAGCACGGTGGCCCCCGGCTCTCCGTGCTCGCCGAGCGCCATGCCGTCCTCGTCCAGCAGCCTGCGCAGATCGTCCAGGACCTGGTCGGCGGCGTCGCCGGGCAGCCGGTCGATCTGGTTCAGCACGACGAAGGTGATCTCCGCGTGGCCGGCGAACGGCCGCAGATAACGCTCGTGGAGCGCGGCGTCCGCGTACTTCTCCGGGTCGACCACCCAGATGACCGCGTCGACCAGTGCCAGTACGCGGTCGACCTGGTCCCGGTGCGCCACGACGGCGGAGTCGTGGTCGGGCAGGTCGATGAGGACGAGGCCCGCCAGTTCCTCGTCCCCGTCGCCGCCCGCGAGCGGCCTGCGGCGCAGCCTCCCGGGGATGGCGAGCCGGTCGAGCAGCCCGGCGGCGCCCTCGGACCAGACGCAGGCGATGGGCGCGGACGTGGTCGGCCTGCGCAGCCCCGTCTCAGAGATCGGCACCTCCGCCAGCGCGTTGAACAGCGTCGACTTTCCGCTGCCGGTGGCACCCGCGATGGCCACGACGGTGTGCCGCGACGAGAGCCGCTGCCGCGTGGACGCCTCGTCCAGCACCCGTCCGGCCTCGGCGAGCGTGGTCCCCTCGATTCTGGTCCGCGACAGGCCCACCAACTCGCGCAGGGCGTCGAGCCGTACGCGCAGCGGTCCCTCGTAGGCGCCTCCGATGGGCTGGTGGAGGTCGGCCGGGGCCGCCGTACCGTCCGCCCCGTCGACCGCCTCCACACCGACGGTGACGCCGGAGCCCTTGCCTCCGGCGGCGTGCCGGGCGATCAGCCCGTCGTCCCAGTGCCGCCCCGCGGCATCCGGACCGCCGTCCGCACCGGCGTCCGCACCTCTGCCCACGTTCGCCACACCCGCCGCGGCCCGCGCCCCGATCTCACCGGGCCCGTCCGTCAACGTCGTCCCGTCCGTCACGTCCGCCATCTCGGTCACATCTCCTTCTGGAGTACGGAAAGCGCGGCGATGAGTTCCGCCTGCGGCTCCGGCGCCACTTCGAGCGCGTCGAGCGGAGCCAGCCGCCGGTCCCGCTCGAAGTGCAGTACGTCGTCGATGTACGTCGCCACCAGGTCGCTGCCCTTGTCGCGCAGCCGTAGCGCGCCCTGCGCCCCGATCCGCTCGGCGAGCCGCTCCCCCGCGACCCGGGCGCGGTGCCCGCCCAGGAGGGCGGCGGCCAGGAGCGCGGCGACCGTCTCGGCGTCGGGCGCGGCATTGCGTTCGAGGAGCCGTACCTCTTCCTCGGCCAGTTCCTCCACGACCCGCCGCCAGCGCCGTACGGCCATCCCGATCCGCTCGGACACCTCCCTGTCCGGCCCCGGCGTCAGGACCGCGGCCGCCGCGGGCTCGCGCCGCCACGCCTCGGTGACCTGCTCGTCGGCGGCGGCGACGGCGCACTGGAGCAGCGAGGCCAGGCTCTCGGCCAACGAGTCGAGCAGTTCACGTGCCGAGCTGTCCCTCGGATAGCCGCGCCAGCGGGTCCGCGCGTCCCCGGCGAGTACGGCACCGGCCTTGAGCCGCCTGCCCACCCGCTCACGCTCGGAGGCGTACGCCTCCTCGACGGCGCCCGTGAGGCGTACGGCGGCGGCGTACTGGGCCGCGACGGCGCCCGCGAGCTCCGGCATCCGCACGTTGAGCGAGCCGATGACGCCCGCGGCCGTACGGACGACGGCCTGCTGACGGGCCGCCGGGTCCCGCACCCGGTGCGTCAGCCAGGCGAGCAGCGGCGCGACGGCGGTGGTGGGCAGCAGCCCGCTGCCGCCGCCCGCCGACTCGGGCAGTTCGGGGATGGTGAAGCGGGGTACGTCGCCCAGGCCCGCCTTGGTGAGCAGCGCCGCGTACTGACGTGACACCTCGTCAATCACCTGGTGCGGCACCCGGTCCAGGACGGTCACGAGCGAGGCGTCGTACTCCTTCGCCGTACGGAGCAGATGCCAGGGCACCGCGTCGGCGTACCGGGACGCGGTGGTCACCATCACCCACACGTCGGCCGCGCAGATCAACTCGGCGGCAAGAACGCGGTTCCGTACGACGAGCGAGTCGATGTCGGGCGCGTCCAGCAGTGCGAGGCCGCGGGGCAGCGCCACGGCGGTGTCGATGCGCAGCGCGTTCTCGTCGTCCCCGCTCCAGGCCCCGGCCCCGCCGTCCTCCTCCTGCTGGGTCAGCCAGACACGCGCCAGCTGCGGAAGGACCCGCACGCCGTCGAACCAGTGGCAGTCGTCGGGGTGGCACACCAGTACGGGTGTACGGGTGGTGGGCCGCAGCACGCCCGCTTCGCTGACCCGCCGCCCCACAAGGGAGTTGACGAGGGTCGACTTCCCGGCCCCGGTGGATCCGCCCACCACGGCGAGCAGCGGCGCTTCGGGGTCCCGCAGCCGCGGCACCAGATAGTCGTCGAGCTGCGCGAGCAGCTCCTCCCTGGTCTGCCGGGCACGCGGAGCCCCGGCGAGAGGGAGTGGAAGACGCACGGCGGCGACACGGTCGCGCAGCGCGGAAAGTGCGTCGATCAGCTGAGGCCGTACGTCCAAGGTCACCACATGCGAAGAATGCCCAACTTTGGCGCCTTTTTGAAGCGTATAGACATCTCCTGCGCGCCGGTCAGGCGCGGGGGACAGACGGGACGAGTGGGGCACAGGCATAACGAGTGCACAACACCCGTAGCTTCAGGCGCGAAAAGCACTGCAGGAATCGCACCTGCCTGCGATTATCGGTTCGCTTCACTGAACCTCCACATCGTGCCACGCAGGTGAAGCAACCGGGCCAGGGTGAACGGAGCCCTATCCTTGTCCCGGCACAGGTCACGGACCGCACGGACTGCCCACGGCACTCCGGGCCCCCGAGGCCAGGTATCGGCCCCCGTAGCTCAGTGGATAGAGCAGGCGCCTTCTAAGCGCTTGGCCGCAGGTTCGAGTCCTGCCGGGGGCGCCACTGCCACCTTGTCGGCTCGCGGAAGCGTGCCGTGTCCCCGCCGCCGCCCCTCCGCCTCCCGGGCCCGGGGGCACGCCACGGAGCGGGAGCCCTACGGCTCAGAGGCATCACCGCGGCGCCGGAAGCTCCTTCCCGAGGCGGGCGAGGGGCGAGAACGCCATGGACAATGGCGACAGAAAAAGACCGATCACGGTCAGCAGCAGGCTCGTTCGCAAGTCCCACCGCGTGGCCAGGAAGCCGCCGAGCAGCGAGCCGAGCGGAGTCAGCCCCATGCCGACGAAGTTGAGGGTCGCGACGACCCGCCCTTGAATCGACAGCGGCGTGATCGACTGACGGACGGTCATGACCGTGACGTCCACCAACTGGCTGAAGACGCCGAACAGGAAGTTGATCGCCATGAGGGAGGCGATCGTGATGCCGGTGGAGCCGTGCAGTGCGGGCGCGAACAGCATCACGCCTTCGGCGAGTGCCGCCGAGGACACCAGAACCACTCCGTGACCGAGCCTCTTCGGCAGCTTGGCGGACAGGACGGAGCCCAGGATCGCGCCCGGTCCCATGGCCGCGAGCACCAGGCCCACAGCCGCCCCCGAGAGATGCAGTGTGCGGGGCAGGAAGAGCAGATAGACCGTCATCAGGGCCGCGAAGAAGAAATGGAAGAGGGCCGAGGCGAGGCCCACGGCCCGCAGTGAGGGATCGCCGGCGACGAAGCGGAGACCTTCGAGGATCTGCTGTCGCATTCGGGGGCCGGATCGTCCTACGTACGGAGGTATCACCTCGCGGTGACGTATGCGCCGGATCGACAGAAAGGACAGGGTGAAGAAGAACGCGCCCGCGATGACGGCGACCGGCGCCGAGAGGAGCGACACGAGCGCGCCGCCGAGCGCGGGGCCGCCGACCTGCGCCGCCGATCTGCTGCCCTCCAGCGCGCTGTTGCCCTGGACCAACTGGTCGCGTTTCACCAGTCGTACGAGAGCGGCCTGGTAGGCCACGTCGAAGAACACCGTGAGTACGCCGATGAGGAAGGCGAGGACGAGCAGCACCGGAATGCCGAGTACGCCGAAGAGAAAGGCGACCGGGATGACGGCCAGTGCCACCGCGCGGCCGAAATCCGCGAGCACCAGCACGTTGCGGGCTCGCCAACGGTCCACCCACACGCCGACGAAGAGCGAGAACAGCAGGATCGGTATCTGCTGGACGGCGCGCAGGGCGCCGAGTTGAGCGGCGTCGGCGTTGAGCGCCACCACGGCCAGGAGCGGCAGGGTCACCTGGCCGGCCTGCGCCCCGAACTGGGAGGCGGTCTGGCCGGCCCAGAGGCTGCGGAAGTCGTGATCGCGCCACAGGCTCGGCGGGCGCGACGGATCGAACGGTACGGATGGCACAGGTGGCACGGTCGGCACAGGGACCCCTTGAGCTATCGGGTTCGAAACCCGCCGAAATGGGGCGGGGGAAGTGCGCTGTGCCGCAGCCCGAAGGGCAGCACGCGATGACAGGTCGGTCGCGACCTACGACGTCAACGCGCGCTCGGGTGACCGGGCATCTCAACTCCTCGGGAACGTGTCGCTCGGGAACGTGTCGTTCGGGAAAGGACGGGTCTGGGGACGGCTGGGGCGGGGCCTATCCCCAGGTGAGCGGATCGAGATGGAGATAGAACGACTCCCGGTCGCGGTCGAGCGCGATGCCGTACCGCTCGGCGAACGCCTCGTCGGCGGAGTTCGCCCGCCGCTCGTCGGCCCACGTCTCCCCGGAGTTGGCGAGAAGGAGCGCGATGTCGGCGTACGGATCGGCCCGGCCGAGGCGGCCGAGATCGATGAAGCCCGCCACGTCCATGGTCTCCGGGTCGAGGACGATGTTGGGCAGACACAGATCCCCGTGGCAGACGACACTCTCGGCGGCCTCCTGGGCGAGCCGCTGTTCGAGCTGCGGGACGAGACGCGCGAGCAGCTCGTCTGCGGGCGTCAACCGCTGTTCCTCGGGAAGGAATTCCGGATTGACCGCGCCGCGCGCGACGACGTCGCGGGCGGTCGCGAACATCCGTGAGAGGTCACGGCTGAACGGGCACCGCCGCACCGGCACATCGTGCAAGTGACGCACGGCGTCCGCGATCCGCTCCCACGCCGCCCGCAGCTCCGGAGCCGCGACCCGGTCTGCGGGGACTCCCACGACGGTGCTCGTCATCAGGCAGGCGGCGTCCGGGGTGACACGCCAGTCGAGTACGCGTGGACCCGGGACGCCCTGCCCGCTGAGCCAGTCGACGCGATCACGTTCTTCTTCCAGGGAAGTCACGGAGTCGGCCGGCACGCACTTGGCGTACCGCGAGCCGTCCTCGGACCGAAAGACCTCGGCGTCGGACTCGCCGTCCGTGACGGGCTCCCACTCACCGCTGTCGTGGCCGGCGCGCAGCAGGGTTCGGAACATCGCATCGATCACGTCGGCCACCCTAACCAGTGCGGCCCGCAACGCACTCGGCATTAAACGCGGGGAGGCGGTACGGGCGCCCCAGGACTTCACCTCGGGCCGACCGCGGGCGGGGCACCGACCGGTGTCCGATCCTCGTCGCCGCCCGAGCCTTGACTTAAAGTGCACATCAACCGGGAGAGTTCGCGACGCGCCCCACCTCCCTCCCCCTCAACTCGCGGAGCACTCATGCGTTTTCGCACTCTCGGCCGCCGTCGCGACGCCACGCCCGGCCCCCGCGTCAGCACCCTCTGTCTGGGCACCATGCCGTTCGGAACCCGGGTGGACGAAGCCACGTGCTTCGCGATCCTGGACCGTTTCGTGGGGCGGGGCGGCACGTTCATCGACACCGCCAACTGCTACTCGTTCTGGGAGAAAGGCGCCCACGGCGGCGACAGCGAAGAAGTGATCGGGCGCTGGATGGCGGCACGCGGAAATCGGGAGGAGATCGTGCTCGCCACCAAGGCCGGCGCCCGCCCGGCGGGTCCGGGAGTCTGGCCCGCGAACGCCGAAGGGCTGTCCGCCGAAGCCCTGCGCGCCGGCGTCGAGGGCAGCCTGCGCCGACTCGCACCGACCGGGTCGACGTCCTCTTCGGACACATCGAGGACCGCGCGACCCCGCAGACCGACACCGTCGAGGGGTTCGGCGCGCTCGTCGCCGACGGCACCGTCGGCATCGTGGGCGCCGGCAACCAGGTGACCTGGCGCATCGAGCGCGCCCGCTCCCTGGCGCGCGAACGCGGGCTGGCCGGGTACACGTGCGTCCAGCAGCAGTACACGTATCTGCGGCCCGCACCCGGCGCGGCCTTTGGTACGGGCGAGCACATCACCCCGGAACTCCTCGACTACGCGCGTACCGAGAAGGCCGACCTCACACTGCTCGCGTACACCCCACTGCTCAGCGGCGCCTACACACGAACCCGGCCAAGCCCGTCCCGGACCGGTTCGACCACCCGGGCGCCACCGCGCAGCTCGCCGCGCTGCGGGAGGTCGCGCGGGAGACCGGCGCCACCGCCGGGCAGGTCGTGCCGGCCTGGCTACTCGGCGGCGATCCGCCGATCATCCCCGTCATCGGCGCGAGCGCCTCGACCAGGCGGGGTGAGGAACCGGCGAGGCGGCAGTGCGGCCGATTGGACCTCTATAGAAGGTCGGCATTGGTCCTGGTGACCGGGCCGTCCGGGCGGTCGGATGAGGCGAGCGCACCCTCTTTCCCGACCTGCCTCTGGAGAACCCACGCCGTGACCAGCGCCTGCGACGACTTCGACCGGTGGATCAGGAACGACTTCGTCGCTCTCAATACGCGGCTGGAGGAGGCGTACTTCGCGGCCGAGGCGCAGATTCTGTACGGCCGGCCGGAACTTGAGACGGTCAAGCGCCGGATCGGTCGCGAGGGCGCCGAACTGGTCGGGCGGATCACGGAGAGCGGTACGGCGCGCTCCCTGCCGACGGGTGACGACGAGCGGTACGAACTCCTCGGCTCGGTCGGGCTCTACCTCGGCGCCTGCCGCCGTCACGAGATCGAGGGGCCGCAGTCCGCCGCCTGGCCGCTCGCCCAGCTGCTGGCGTCGTCGCTCGGCGTCGCGCCGCGGTTCGTCTTCGCCCACCAGGCGCTGTACAACCGGGCGGTCGGCGACACCTTCCGTACGTTCACCGCGCTCGACGACGAACGCGCCTTCATCCTGTACAACGGCCTGTCGGTGCTGGCATACCAGCGCACGGCCGCCGCGCTGCGCCGCGTCCCGGCGCTCGGCGTCTCCAGCCCGCTGACGGCGTATCTGCTGCGGGAGGCGCGGTCGGGACTGGACGACGTGCTGGACCTGGGCAGGACGCTGAGCAAGACCCTCGACGTCGACCGGTTCTTCCTCAACATCAGGCCCTACTTCAAACCGCATCAGGTCGGCGGTGTGGAGTACCGGGGCGTGAACGCGGGCGACTTCGCGGCGATCAACGCGATCGACGTGCTGCTCGGCCTCTGTTCGCCGTACGACCCCTTCTACCAGGCCCTGTTGACGGAGAAGTACCCGTACATGCCGCCGGAGGACCAGGCTCAACTGCGGACCACCGTGACGGCCGAGCCGCTGCTCGACACCTTCCTCCGGGAAGCGACGGGCGGTCCGCTCACGCCCCAACTGCGCGACAACGCCGAGCTGTTCCTCACCGTCTGCCGTCTGCACGGCGCCGCGTCAGCCTTCCACCACCACCGGCTCGTCGTCCCCTTCCTCCAGGCTCCCGCCGCCCGTGCGCCGCAGGAGTCGGAGACGGAGTCCGAGGCGGCCGATCTGACGACCAGCGGGCCGCCGCTCCACGTGGTCATGGGCACCCTGGCACGCCTGGTCGACCTCAGGACCGCCCGGCGACGGCCGGGAACGGACGGCGGCGCGCGACCCTCGCTCGACCGGCTGCGGCACGCGCTGGACGCCGCTCCCCGATCCGGCCCGAATACGGACGAGAAGCCTTAGGAGCCGAGGGGCCAGACCGCGAAACCCGCGCCCTTCGCGAGCGCCACAAGTTCATCGACGCGGCCGACGCGCAGGCACGCCACCGGGTAGCAGTCCGATTCGATGTCGAGCACCACGAGGGCCGCGCCGACCTCGCGGTAGTGCCGGTCGCACACCTCCAGGAAGTCATGGGTCGGCACGTCCGTCCCGCCGTCCTCGAACAGCGTCCAGGGGTCGGCGGACGGGCGCGAGGCCAGCCCCCGCAGCCGGAACCGGATCTCGTCCGCGCCCTCCTTCCAGTCGAACTCCGCGAGCAGCTCGTGCTCGTGAAGCGCGTCCACGAGGGCTATCCACGCGAGACCCGGGAACGGCTCGTCGATGCCCCGGTTCTCCAGCCGGTCCGCGTACGTACGCACGTAACCCTCCGGGTCGTCGTGCGCGTACCGCGCCTGTTCCGCGACAGCGGGCCGGTCGGGCGCCAGCAGTGACGCCACCGCTGTCAGGGAGTCGAGGACTCCGCCGGAAGCGGGGCCGGGTCCAGGACCGGACATGGGTGTGCTCCTTCAGTGGCCAGGGGGTCAACGAGGTGTGGAGTGCCGTTCGTTCGGCACCTGAAAACACCTTGCCACAGGGGTACGACAACGGGCCGCGGCCGCAGGCGCTACGGCGTCACGCCCGCCGGCCCACCCACTGGTTGGCCTCGGCGAAGTCCATCCGGATCGCGTCCATCGACTCACGCACGGTCCGCGCGACGTCACCGACGCCGGAGGGCTGCCGCGTGTCGGCCCGTGCGCATTCAGCACTCACTCGGGTGGTCCACGCCACATCAAGTCCCATGTGTAACCGGCGGAACGCAGGGCATCCGCTCTCCAGGTCCCGCCGCGTTTCCCCCGTCGCGGCGGGGCCGCTCAACCGGGCCAGGCGATCTCGTAGAACTTCAGCCTGCCGTCGTCGGCGACCAGTCGCATGCCGGCCGCCGCCATGACGCGCTGGGACCCGACATTGTCGTGGCCGGTGTCGCCTCTTACGGAGGTGACACCGCTCTCCCGCGCGAAGAGCAGCAGGCCGCGCAGCGCCTCGGAGGCGTAACCCTTGCCCCGTACCGCGGGGACGAGGCCGTAGCCGATGGTCACGGCGCCGGTCCCGTCCGGCGGGCCGTGGAAGTCCACGCCGCCGACCGCCAGGCCGGTCTCCCTGACACGGATCTCGTACGTGCCGAACGGCCGGGGATCGCCGACGGCCTCGCACGTGGTCAGGAAGCGCGTGGCGCCGGAGACATCGCCCTCGTCCGGGTAGCCGGGCGCCCAGTGGGAGCCACTGGTCCTGTCGCCCATGACCAGGCGTACAGCCTCCGGAGGGCTCAGCGGATGGAGCAGAAGGCGCTCCGTCACGAGATCGGTCATGTCTCCCGGATTCCTGTCCGATCCACCGGCTCCTCCGACTCCTCCGCGAGCGGAACCGGCACGGACGGGTCCTGCGTGCGCGGCAATATGTTGGCGACGTAGTCCTCGATGGTCGCGTCCAGCCCCACGTCGTTCCCGGCGTTCTCGGACAGGTACCACCGGTGTTCCAGCACCTCGTGGTAGATCTGGGCCGCGTCCGTCCTGCGGCGCAGATCCAGCGGTACGGCCCGTACGGTCGGCCGGAACACGTCGCGCACCCAGCGGTGCGCCAGGACCTCCGGGCGTGCGCCCAGCGGGTCGTCCGGCGCGTAGTCGTCCTGGCCCGCCATCCAGCTCTCCAGGTCGTTGAGCAGGCGTCGCGCCTGGTTCTCCTCGGCGTCCAGGCCGGTGAGCCGCAGGAGTTGGCGCTGATGGTGGCCCGCGTCCACCACCTTCGGCAGGAAGGTGACCGTGTCACCCACGGGCGACCGCTCTATCTGCATCTCCGCGACATCGAAACCCAGTTCGTTGAGCCGACGGATCCGGCGGTCTATGTAGTGACGCTTGTCGACCGGGTAGACGGACTCCCTCGTCAGCTCGTGCCACAGGTCTTCGTAGCGCCGTACGATCGCCGCCCCGAACGGCACCGGGTCCACCGACGGATGGAGCGAGCCGGAGGCCTCCAGGTCCATCAGCTCCCCCGCGATGTTCACGCGGGCCAGCTCTATGTCGTAGTCGCGCTGGCCACGGCTGAGCGTGGGCTGGATCTGGCCCGTCTCGGCGTCCACGAGATACGCGGCGTACGCGCCCGCGTCGCGCCTGAAAAGGGCGTTGGACAACGAGCAGTCGCCCCACGCGAAGCCGGTCAGATGCAACCTCACCAGGAGGACGGCGAGCGCGTCCATGAGGCGCTTCACCGTGCTCGGGCGCATGGTCGACTCGAACATCGAGCGGTAGGGCAGCGAGCCCTTGAGGTGCCGGGTGATCAGCGCGGACTCCAGCGGCCTGCCGTCCACGTCGACCCGCCCCGTCACCACCGCGACGGGGTCGACCGCCGGTATGCCCAGCCGGTGCAGGTCCCTGAGCAGCCCGAACTCGCGCACCGCCGGCCGCTCGGCGATCTCCTTGACCGCGAGCACCTCGGACCCGGCGTCCGCGAAGCGCACCACATGGCGCGAGATGCCGCGTGGGAGCGCCACCAGGCAGTCGTCGGGCCACTCTTCGAGCGGAATGCCCCAGGGCAGGTCGAGGAGCACGGCCGGCTGCTCCGGGTTGGTCGCGCTGATCTGGAGCGCCATGCCGCTCGCCTCCGACGTTCGTGCGTTTGTGTGTGTGTGCGTTGGCTCAGGGCCTGACCTGCACGAGCGCGTGCGTCCCGCTCGTACGCCATGCCTGGTTCGTACCGTCGCCCGCGTCTTCGAGTCGCGCCACGGTGCGCGGGGCGAGGCCGACGATCACATCGGACTTCAGGGTACGCAAGGCGGCCACCGGCCCCGGGAAGTGTGCCGTCCGCCCGGCGAACGAGGTGGTCGGCGACCAGAGTCGGTCACCCACGAGGCGGCGGTAGTTGAGGTCGCCCTTCACGATCGTCAGGGCGGCACCCTCGAATTCCCGGCGCAGATCGGCGGGCATCTCGCCGTACGGGAAAGGCGCGCAGTAGAAGCCGTGCGCACGTACGGCGAGCCGCCCGTCGCCCATCGCGGCCCAGAGCCGCTTCCCGGCCTCCCCCGCGCCGCCGGGCGCCCGGGCGATACGGCGCGCGCAGTCGACGACATCGGCCATGGTGGCGTCGGAGACGTAGTACGGATACGGCTTCACGTGCAGGACCACGTCGTCCGCGCGTCCCGTAGTAAGGAGGTGGTCGATGAGGACCAGGTCGGGGATCAGCTCGCGGCCGGAGTTGTCGGCGATGACGTGGACGGTCCGCGCGGCGCCGGGCGGCCGGTCGGTGGGCAGCAGCGACCACAGCACCTCGCTGTCGTCCGCGACGAGGGGCGGCGGCTCCTCATCGGCGGAGCCGACCCCGGAGCCCTCGGAGCCGCTCCCTGAGCCCCGGGAGCCCTGCGAACCGACCGAGAAGCCGAGGTCCGCGCGGTTGCCCCAGAGCGAGCCCTGGAGGTAAGCGGCGGCCCGCTCCTCGACCGGTCGTGGGGCGAGGGCGTCGAGCGCCGCGAGTTCGTCGTCGACGAGCGAGCCCCGCAGCTCGGCCCGCTTGAAGGGCGCGAACGGGTCGACACCCTGCCAGGGCCCCGGCGCGAAGTATCCGACGGCCTGGAGGAGTCGGCGGTAGAAGTAGCTCTCGGACCAGAGGAACGGCACGTCGAACCATGACCGGCCGAAGTACTCCCCGCCCCACGCGTCCCACTGCTCCCGGTCGTGCGCGTCCGGATCCAAAGGTTCGATGACGCCCTCCGTGGAGGAAAGGAGCAGCGCGTCGAGCGCGCGGTGCCGTTCCGGGGACCACGGGAACGCGTCCCGTACCTGCTGGATGAGGGCGGGATGGCGCTCGGCCAGCACGCTCCGCGCGAACGAACCGGGTGCGCTGCTCACGATCACGGGGGCGTCGTCCGCTTCAGCCATGGCTTCCCTGTCCTCCGGAACTGGTCGGTGTCGCCGCCGGTCGGGAGCGGCCACCGTCGCACCGTACCGGCCGCCCGCACGGCCGGTACCGAGGTGCTGCGCGCGGCAGGCCCGGACCGGAGCGTACGCAGGACTACTCACGTGCCGTCCGAGTAGCCGCGCGGATACCAAGGCCCGCCCTCCGGGCCGACGCTGATGCGCATGACGAAGACGAGCACGACCCAACGATCGCAGAAGACTCCGAACCGGACCGGTTCGCTGAACCGCGCGCGGTGGGCGGCGATGCGCGCCCTCCTCGGCACCGTCGGCCGCGCGAGCGCGGGGGTCCGTATCGGATACCGGCACGGATTCGACAGCGGGTCGATGCTGGACTACGTGTACGTCAACAAGGCCGGCGGCTTCCCTGTCGTGGGACACGTCATCGACCGCGTGTATCTGAACGCCGTCGGATGGCGCGCCATCCGCGCCCGCCGCGAGCTGCTGAAAGACGTCCTCCGTATAGAGATCACGCGTCGCGGCGGTGCGAACGGCGCCGACGGTGGCGCCGACGGTGGCGGTGTGCGCGTACTGGACGTGGCGTCCGGGCCCGGACGGTATCTCCAGGACCTGCTCGCGGAGTACGCGCCGGGCACCCTCCACGTCGAGTGCCGCGACCTGGACCGCGCGGGTCTCGCGCAGGGCGGGCGCCAGGCGGCCGAGCGAGGGCTGACGGGGATCTCGTACGTGCACGGAGACGCCCTGGAGCCCACGCCCTCCTCCCACGCGCCCGACATCATCGTCGTGTCGGGGCTCTACGAACTGCTGCTGGACGACGCCGTCATCGCGGCGTCCGTCGCGCGGCTGCGCGGGATGCTCGCACCGGGCGGAGTGCTGGTCTTCACGACCCAGACCCACCACCCTCAGTTGGAGTTCATCGCGAACGTGCTGCCGAACCGCGACGGCGTCCTGTGGGAGATGAAGTGCCGTCCCGTGGAGCTGGCCGAACGGTGGGCCGGTCAGGCCGGGTTCGCGGAGGTCGCGAGCCGGCGGGAGTCCGTGGGACTGTTCACCGTCACGACAGCGAGGCGCTGACGATCAGCGCGAACCCCGCGAGGGCGAAGAGCGTACGGACGGCGTGGAAGCGGTTCCAGCGGCTCTCGAAGGCCGCGCGGACGGCGCTGTCGGGGTTGGCCTCGGGCGAGGTCTCCGAGGACGCCAGGGCGTTGTTGAGCGGGATGTTGCCCGCGACCGTGACGAGGTGGTTGACGACCACGCAGATCAGGCCCGCCAGCAACAGCCACCACTGCGTGTCGGAACGGTCGTCGACGGGGACGGCGAGCGCGGCGACCGGGAAGGCCACCTCGGCGAGGAAGACAAGCAGGAACAGCCCGCGCGGCACTTCCTCGTTGACCCGGCGCATGGCCGTCACGAACTGCCCGTCCGTGAGCCGGGCCAGCGCGGGCATGATCCCGGTCAAGAAGATGAGCATGATGCCGGCGTACAGACCGGTGAAGACGACAGCGAGCGCGAGCAGGACAGTGGCCATGCCGCACATCATGGCCCGTGGGGCGGGGCGCCGCAGCACCGTTTCCACCGACGGCCCTCCGCACCGCCCCACGGCCTTCCCCATGACCGGCCCGGGACCGGCCCAGGACCGCTCGGGGACCCCGCCGGTCCGGCCCGGGACCACTCCCGGACCGGACCCGGCCGCGCGATCAGCCCCTCGCGCGGCTCGCCTGACCGATCGCCTCCGCCAGTTCCTTCACCGCCCCGTCCTCCGTGGAGTCGGCCAACGTCCGTGCCCGCTTCTCCAGTTCACCGAGGCCGGGCGCGCCGGGCGGAGCGCCGTGGGCCGTGCCGTCGTCGTCCGCAGACTCGCCGCGCAGCGCTTCGGCGAAGTACGCGGCGACGGCTGTCACCTGAAGCCGCGGGTTCGCGTCGCCCCAGAGCCGGGAGTCCACCGCGCTCGCGCCGACCGAGCCCGACCGCTCGCGCGGCGCCCGGGTCTCGGGATCCAGCCAGCGCACCGTCGCCTTCGCCACCTCGCCGCTCGCGCCGGGCCGCAGCTTGACGGCGTACAGCGCCGTCACGGTGTGCCCCGGCCCGACCTCGCCGCCGTCGACGCCGTCGTCCCGGAAGTCCTCGTCCGCGACGGCCCTGTTCTCGTAGCCGATCAGCCGGAACCGCTCGACCGCGTCGCTGTCGAACGCCACCTGCGCCTTGGCGTCCCTGGCGCGCAGTTCGACGTTCATGGGGAGCTGGTCGACGAAGATCTTCCGGGCCTGCTTCCGGTCGGAGACGTACGTCGTGTGTCCGTCGCCCTTGTCGGCCAGTCGTTCCATCAGGGCGTCGCCGTAGTCGCTTCCGACACCGACGCCGAAGAGGGTGATGCCGTGTTCGGTACGCGCGTCCGCGATGCGTTCGAGGATCGCGTCCGCCTGCGTCTCGCCGGTGTTGGCCAGCGCGTCCGACAGCAGGACGACCCGGTTGGTCGCGCCGCTCCTGAGGCCGTCGACGGCCTCCTCGTAGCCGGTCTCGACGCCTGCCCCGAGATTGGTCGAGGCGGCCGGTTCCAGCTCCTCGATCACGTCGTGGATCCGGGAGCGGTTGTCGCCGACACGGGTCATCGGCAGCCTGCTCTCGGCGGCGGCGCTGAAGGTGACCAGGGCGATCGAGTCGTCGCCGCGCAGTTCGTCCGTAAGGATGCCGAGTGATTCCTTGACGAGGTCGAGGCGGCCTCGCTCGGCCATGGAGCCCGAGATGTCGATCACGAACGTGAGTGCGGCCGGGGGGCGTTCACCCCCGTGGTCGGCCTGGCGGGTGGCGAGGCCGACGCGCAGGAGGGACCAGTCGTCGTCCGCACCCGGCGCCACGGCGCCGTCCACCGCGACGGAGAAGCCGTCGCCCTCGGGGCGTTCGTAGTCCTGGCGGAAGCTGTTGACGAACTCCTCGGGCCGTACGGTTCCGGGATCCGGCAGCCGTCCGTCGCCGAGAGTGCGGAGCGCGTATCCGTAGGAGGCGGTGTCCACGTCCAGTGCGAAGGTCGACAGGTAGTCCGGCTCCGGCGCGAACTCACCCTCCGGTTCTCTGTCCTGCCGTTTCTGTTCGCCGTCCCGCTGTCCCTCGCCCTGTTCGACGCCTGCGGCCCCCGACCCCGCGGACCCGGAGCCCGACCCGCCGCCGAACGCGCTTCCGCGATCCGGCCCGTCGGCCTTCTGGCTCGCTTCGCGCGTGCCGTGGCCCGAGCAGCCGGTGAGCAGCAGGCCGCCCGCCAGCAACGCGACCACCGCACCTCGACACGCCCTCGCGTGGAGCCTCGTCCTCGCGTGGCGCTTCCCGCTCGCGTGGAGCTTCGTCACGGTCCCCCCTGGAATCGTTCTCGGCACTTGTGTATGTGACGTTCGAGACGGTCGCCGGGACCGGCACGGGAGGTTGCGGATGAATCTCAATGCGGCAACGGGCCAGGAGAGTTGTCCGCCACCGTCCGCCGATTCCGCCGTCTTCGCGTGAAGTCGAGTGCCAACCGGTGCCGTTGATGCGTGAGTCGGCTCCTTTGGCATGGAGTCGCCACTCTCTGAACTGCACTTGTCACAGTGTGCAGTCTCGTGAGTACATGGAGTTGCGTACGGCTCCGAGGGGATGGCGGGGGTGGTCAGCCGTGACACATGTTCCAGGCTCCGTACTCAGCAGGTCGGCGCTACCGAGAAGCACACTGCGGGGGGACGCGGTGGAGACTCTCCGACCGGCGGGCCGGCCGGTCCGTGGCACCCATCAGGTGGCCGCCACCCTGGCGGCGCTCGTCCGTTCCGCGCGTCACGAACTGCTGACGTTCGACGATCCGGGCAATTCCCTCGGGAAGGGCCTGCCGTTGCCGTTCGTGGAGTTCGCCACCGCGTGCGTACGCGCGGTCGCGGAACGGGCGGACCCCGAGGCGCGACCGGGGACGCGAACGGGCACCGCCACCGGCACGGCCGCGGGCCCTGGAGCGGGGGCCGACGCCGGGACCGCTCCCCTGCCCGCGGTTCCGCTCACGGTCCGCCGGATCGTGCCGCGCCGGAGCCTGGCGGCTCTGCCGTACGAGCTGCGCGCCCTCGCCCGGGGAGCACGGATGACGGAGTCGATCCCGTTCAAGATGGTCCTCGTGGACCGTACGACGGCCGCTCTCCCCCTCGACCTGGATCTCCACTTCAACGGGCTGCTGTTGGTCCAGGATCCTGTCGTCGTCGGGGCCCTGGTCCGTATCCATCAGCACTGGTGGGACAGCGGCGAGGAGTTTCCCGTCAAGGGGGACCCGCCGGAGGGTGCGCCGTGGGACCCGGCGACGGGCCCGGCACCGGGCGCCACGCAGACCGGCACCGGCACCCCGGCCGGTCCTGGGGCAGGCGCCCTCCCCCATCACTTACGTCCCGTACTCGAAGCCCTGTTGTGCGGGCTCACCGACGAGGCGGCGGCGGCGCGCCTCGGCATGTCGCCCCGCACCTACAGCAGACGGGTCGGCGAGCTGCTCACCGCCCTCGGCACGACGAGCCGCTTCCGCGCGGGGGCGGAAGCGGCTCGTCGGGGCTGGCTGTGAACACCGTCAGGGGCTCAACTCACGATGTCCTTGCGGGAGAAGTTCCTGAACGCGAGCGCGAAGAGCACCAGGGCGTACGTCACCGAGATCGCCGAGCCCTTCAGCATGCCGCTCCACTCCAACTGGGGCTGGAGCGCGTCCGCCCAGGCGAACTGCCAGTGCGCGGGCAGGAAGTCGCGCCAGCTCCCCAGCGCGGTGACCTGGTCCAGCACGCTGCCGATGATCGTCAGCCCGACCGCGCCGCCGACCGCGCCGAGTGGGGCGTCGGTCTTCGTGGAGAGCCAGAAGGCGAGCCCGGCCGTGACCAGTTGGGAGACGAAGATGAACGCGACCACGAGCGCCAGCCTCGGCACGGTGTCGCCCGTTCCGAGGGACCCTCCGGTGGGCAGCTCCAGCGGCCCCCACCCGTACGCGGCCGTGCCCGCCACCAGCCCCACGACCGGCAGCAGCACCATCGCCGCCAGGCTCATGGAGAGCGCCACCGCCAGCTTGCTCCACAGCAGCCGGGCGCGCGGCACCGGCGCGGCGAGCAGATAGCGCAGGGAGGCCCAGCTCGCCTCGGAGGCCACGGTGTCCCCGCAGAACAGCGCGACGGGCACGACCAGCAGGAAGCCCGCCGAGACGAAGAGGCAGACGGCGGCGAAGTTGGCACCGGACGAGGTCGCGGTGTCCATCAGGTTCAGCCGGCTGCCGCCCCCGCCACCGTCCTCGTCGGCGCCCGGCGTCCCGCCGATGGCGAAGGCCACGATCAGTACGAAGGGCAGGATCGCGAGCACCCCGCCCATCGCCATCGTCCGCCTGCGCTTGAGCTGTCGTACGAGTTCGACCCGGAGCGGGAGGGTGCGGCCCGCCCGGTAGCCCGGAGCCGATTCGGTCAGCGCGCTCATGCGGAGGCTCCTGAGATGAGGGTGAGAAAGGCGTCCTCCAGGCGGCGGTGCGGTCCGACGCCGGTCAGCGCCACGTCCATCCGGACGAGTTCGGTGACCAGGGTGTTGGTGCTGGCCCCGTCGAGCCGTACGAGCAGCCCCTCGTCCGTACGGATCGCGGATCCGATCCCGGCCAGCGCGGCGATCTTGTCGACGACCGGCTCGGGTACCTGTCCGGCGGTGGTGACGAGCACGGTGTCGCCGGAGCCGGTGATCTCGGCGACGGGACCGGCCTGGACGAGCCGGCCCCGGTCCATGACCACCAGGTGCGTACAGGTCTGTTCGACCTCGGAGAGGAGATGGCTGGAGACGATGACGGTCCGGCCGTTGGCCGCGTAGCGGATCATCACGTCGCGCATCTCGCGGATCTGCGGCGGGTCGAGGCCGTTGGTCGGCTCGTCCAGGATGAGGAGATCCGGCAGACCGAGCATGGCCTGCGCGATCGCGAGTCGCTGCCGCATGCCCTGCGAGTAGGTGCGCACCGCGCGGGCGAGGGCGTCACCGAGTCCGGCGATCTCCAGGGCCTCTTCGATGTGCGAGTCCTCGGCGGGGCGGCCGGTGGCCCGCCAGTACAGCTCCAGGTTGTCCCGCCCGGACAGGTGCGGCAGGAAGCCGGCGCCCTCGACGAAGGCCCCGACGTGGGACAGGACCGGTGCGCCGGGCCTGATGGCGTGCCCGAAGACCCTGATGTCTCCGGCGTCGGGGGTGATGAGGCCCATCAGCATCCGCAGGGTCGTGGTCTTGCCCGCGCCGTTCGGGCCGAGGAGCCCGAGCACCTGCCCCTTCTCGACGCGGAAGGAGAGGTCCCGTACGGCATAGCGGTCGGCGGACTTGGCGTAGCGCTTCGACAGGTCACTGATCTGGAGGGGGACGTCGGCCAGTTCCGGATCGGGCGCCGGTGCGCTGACGCGACGGCGCGCGGTGAGCAGCAGCGCGGCGGCGATCAGCACGCCCGCCAACGGCAGGCCCCAGACCCACCAGGCGAGGGTCGGCGCGGCAGTGCTGAGGGCCGGCGCCGTCGGTACGGACAGGTCGCCGTCCAGCGTGACGGTGTACGTGGCGGGGGCGGCGGGTGAGGCGTAGGCGAGGTCGGTCGCGGCGAGGACGACGCGCAGCCGGTGCCCGGCCTCCATCTTGTGGTCGATGGCCGGCAGTGTCAGTTCGACGGTCCTGCCGTCGCCCGCCTTGACGCCTTCGACGCGGATCGGGGAGACGAGTTGTGAGGGCAGTACTTGTCGGCCGCCGTCGGGCCCGACGTCGTAGACCTTGCCGAAGAGCACGGCGTCGTCGGTGTCGGCCTTGACCGTGACCCGGACGGTCGGTGAGCCAGTGACCTGGAGCGACCGGTCGAGCGGCCGCGAGTCGAAGCGGGCGAACTGGCCGGGGAAGTCGAGGGCGAGGCCCATGCCGAACGAGGACAGCTGGGACAGTCCGCCGCCGAGACCCGGCACCGTGGAGATGGCGGGCGGGCTCGCGCCGGCGGGGTTGTCGAACGACTGCGCGCGGCCGGACAGCGGGACGTTCGTTATGCCGCTGCGCAGCCCCGGATAGTTGTCGCTGCTCGCCCCCCTCAACAGCGCCTGGCCGTCGGTGGAGTCCACGCCGCCGGTCCGGCTGACGCGGAACGCGGGCCCGGTGTCGGCGCCGGTGTCCTTCTTGAGGTAGTGGTCGAACCAGGAGGAGATACGGCTCTCGATGCGGCCGGTCTCGGCGGTTCCGCCGTCGTGGCCGCCGGCCATCCAGTCCACGGCGACGGGCGCGCCGTTGGCCTTGATCGTCTTCGCCATGGCGTCGGACTGGCCGAGCGGGAAGAGGGAGTCGGTCTGGCCCTGGATGATCAGCGAGGGCACCTTGATGCGGTCGCCGATCGCGGACGGGCTGCGCTCCGCGAGGAGTTCACCGGCCGCCGCGTCGGGCTTCCCGGCGACGGCGACACGGTCGTACATCTCGCAGAGTTGCTTCTCGAAGGTGTCGCAGCCACCGCCGGTGGAGAAGAAGATCCCGGCCCAGAGCTTCTTGAAGACGCCGTCGGGGAAGAGCGAGTCGGCGAGATTCCAGTAGGTGATCACGGGCGCGATCGCGTCGACGCGCGGGTCGTAGCCCGCGCCGAGCAACGAGATGGCTCCTCCGTAGGAGGCTCCGCTCATGCCGACGCGCGGGTCGCCGTCGGCGTCGAGCTGGACCTCGGGGCGCTCGGCGAGCCAGTCGATCATCCGGGAGACGTCTTTGACCTCGTAGGCGGGGTCGTTGAGTCCGATCGTGCCGGTGGACTCGCCGAAACCCCGTGCCGACCAGGTCAGCACGGCATATCCGTCACGCGCGAGCTTCTCGGCCTGGGCCCGTACGTCGTTCTTGCTGCCGCCGAAGCCGTGGCCGAGCATGACGGCGGGCCTGCGCTTGTCGCCGCCGTCATTGCCGTCACCGGCGGTGAAGTACGAGGTGTCGATCCTTGCGCCGGGCATCTCCATCGTCTGGTCGGCTCGGTGCACGGTGGGCGCGCTGTCCGAGGCGACGGCGGTCCACGTGCCGGCGCCGACGAGCACGGCGGCCGCGGCCACACCCGTGAGCCATCGTTTGCGCAGCCGTGGCCGTCGGGGGGTTGGGATCTCCATGCTTGAACCCTAAACGGCCCCGCTCGCCACCCGCGCTGACACCGGTCGGAACTCGGGGGCCTCCTTGAGGAGTACGCGGTAGCGTCGCCGTACACCAGCCGTGGTACGGCGAGCGGCCCCCGACGCGGTGCGCGAGGAGAGACGAGCGAGATGACCGGCATGGAGATCCGGCGAGCGACGACGGTCGGCGAACTCGTCGCCGCCCAGCATCTGTACGACAACCCGGCCCGGCCGGAGTGGGCGGAGCGCTTCCTCGCCGCGCCGGGTCATCTGCTGCTGATCGCCTACGTCGAAGGAGCCCCGGCCGGATTCGTCTCCGGCATCGAGATGCTCCATCCCGACAAAGGCGTCGAAATGTTCCTGTACGAGCTGTCCGTGGACGAGCCGTACCGTCGGCGGGGCATCGGGCGGGCGCTGACCGAGGCCCTCGCGGGGATCGCGCGTGAGCGCGGCTGCTACGACATGTGGGTGGGAGTGGACACCGACAACGAACCGGCGCTGGCGACCTACCGCGCGGCCGGGGCGCGTGACGAGGGTCGCTTCGCCATGCTGACCTGGGAGTTCCCGAGCTCCTAGACCCTGTTCAGGGGCGCTCCGCGGTGACGAGCCACAGGCGGCTGGTCAGCCGTACGCCCCTCCGCGTCTCAAAGGCGTGGAACGCTTCCGTGGCGGCGTCGTGGGCGCGCGTACGGGTCCGCTCGTCGGCATCGGCCAGGGCCAGCCAGTGTTGGAGGGGACCCCATCCCATCAGGAACGCGGAGGCGTCGGAGGCGTCCTTGCCCCAGTGCTGGGCCAGCGCCAGGGCACGCAGACCGATTCCCTTGAAGCCGGCCTCGCTCAGCACGCGCTCGGTGTGTGCGGGGTCCGCGAAGGAGGCGGGCTGGTGCTTGCTGTCCTCGGTGAGGGCGGGGAGCGTGACCTGGGTGCCGATCGCCGCGAAGATCACCGCCTGGTCCATGAGGCTGAACGACTGCGGGCAGACGAAGGCGAGCCGCCCACCGGGCCGTAACGCCCGTCCGATGTTGCGGAACGCGGCGGCGGGATCGGCGAAGAACATCACCCCGAAACGGCTCACGGCGAGGTCGAAGACCCCCTCCTCGAAGTCGTGCACCTGTGCGTCGCCCTGCACGAACGTGACGTCCTCGACCTCCTCGGCCACGGCGGACTCCCGGGCCCGCGCCAGCATCGGGGCCGACAGATCGATCCCGACGGCCCGAGCCCCACGCCTCGCGGCGAGCCGGGTGACCCGTCCGTTCCCACACCCGATGTCGAGAAGCCGGTCACCCGCCTTTATGCCCGCCGCCTCCAACAGCGGGGCATTGGCGGCATCGTTCAGATGGTCGTACCGATCCTGGTGTTCCGCCCAGTGCCTGCCCTCGTAGCCGTTCCACGCTTCGGCCTGGGCTGAATTCACCATGTCCGTCATGCCTTCCATACTGCCGCTCCTCCCGTCTTGCGCGCATAGCATGGCGAGAACTCGACGCGTTCGGCGCGCCTGTTTCGCGACGGGAGTCCGGGAGTCGTGGAGCGCTCAGTCGGTCGCCCGCGTACGCTCGCGAGCCAGCAGGATCCGGCGGGTCGCGGGATCGACCTCGGCGATCCGCACGGTGAGCCGGTCGCCGACCCGGGCGGCGTCCCGGGTGGCGTCCCCGACCGGTTCGGGCTCGGGCAGCAACCCCTCGAATCCGTCGGCCCGTTCCTCGAGACGGACGAAGACACCGAAGGGTTCGATCCGTGTGACGGGACCGGTGACGACCTCGCCCACACGGCCGGCGAGCCGCGGCAGCGGATCCTCCTGAAGTGCCTTGAGCGACAGCGACACCCGTTCACCGACCCGGTCGACGTCCAGGATCAGGGCGGTGACCTCCTGCCCGACGGTCAGGACGTCGGCGGGGTGATCGATGCTCCGCCAGGACACCTCGGGGATGTTGATGATCGCGGTGAACCCGCCGATGTCCACGAAGGTGACGCCGAAGTCGGCGATCACGGTGACGGTGCCGGTGACGACCTGCCCCCGGCGCAGCGTCTTGAGGAAGGCCCAGTCGCGGTCGCCGCGGGTCGGCTCGGTCCGCCAACGGGCCCGGAGGACGCCGTCGCTGTCGGGCAGGACTGCGGTGAACAGCGGGTGGCATTCGTCGACATCCATCGGCAGGACGGTCGCGGCACGGGCGCCGGAGACGAGCGCGGCCAGCTCCGCGGACTCGCCCACGTCGGCGACGACGCCGGTGACCCGGGCCTCGTCGTCCTCCCGGACGAGTTCGACCAGCCCTTCCTCCGGAAGGGCGGCGAGGACGGCATCGGTGTCGGTGGAGAGCCCCGGCCAGACCGTCAGCCGGGCACGCGGGGCGAGCCGGGCGCGCACCGAGGCGAGCGTGGAGCCGACACCGGCGCCGGGGCCGTCGCGGAGCAGATGCCAGCGGCTGCCGTTGTCGACGTGGGTCTCCTCCAGCAGCCCGGCCCACCGCGCCGCCACACCCCAGGACAGCCGCTCCCAGAAGAGGTTGTCGGCCGGCCGCTGCTCGCCGGGCTCGTCGTAGTCCGCGTCGTACGGCGAGACGTCCACCGGCTCGGCGAAGAGCCCCAGCGCGGCCGTGCGGGCCACGGCGGCCTCACAGGGCACGTCGCTGCTCACGTAGACGTACAGGTCCCACCCGACGTGCACGGCGAACGTCCCCTCGGTCTCCAGCCGGCACCATGCTCCGTCGCCTCTGAGCATGACGCGCACCAGCTCAAGACCGACCGGAACCGGCACTTCCGCCCCGTCGTGAAACCCGGTCAGGTCTCGCGGGAAGATCCCCACCAGCCCGTGCCCGTCGACCGGGGGCTCCGGCCCGAAGTGTGCGATGCCGGGCCCGATCTGAGGTTCGCGGACGGACAGCGCCCGCACACCGGTCTCCTCGGCGAACGCGGACACCGCCTCCAAGTACGAGGCCTCGACGGGCCCGTGATCGCTGATCGCCTCTTCCGCCCCGACGTACACGCCGCACTCGTCGCGGTCGGCGGGGTCGTACTTGGTCAGGCGGTAGACATGGGGAAGTGCGGACCGGGCGTATACGTCAGCCCCTTCGGGGCTGGCGCCGCTCACGGGCAGAGGCGACGCAGCAGCTCGCCCTCCGCCTCGGCCGGATAGGGCGTCTCGACGGGCAGCAGCGCTTGCGCGGCGGCCAGTTCGCCGCCCCTGACCAGCCCGTGAATCCGCCGCGCAAGCGGCGTCACGTCCCGGACGGAGACGATCCAATCGTCGGCGTACCGCCGCGCCGCCTCCCCCGCCAGCCCGAGCTGAAGCGACCGGTACGACAACGCCTCCAGCCGCACATCACGCTCCGGATCCCACTGGACCCGCGCGGTACTCCGCTTCAACTCCCGCCGCCACACGGCCGGGTCGGCGTGCACCTCGGCGTCGTAGTGCGACAGACAGGCGTGCCGCAGCGCCCACTCGAACCCCTCACGGCTGATCTCGACGGCCAGGACGGTCTCCTGCCCCTCCTTCAGGCCCCAGCCGCAGCGATACATCATCCAGAGGAAGGACGGCTTGATCCATGTCATCCTGTCGCGCTTCCAGGCGTCGGGGAACCGTCCGTCGCGCGCGGCGGGAAGCCCGATCGAGGGTGGGTACGCCTGGTGGACGGTGATCGTCGAGGCGGTGTGGTGCGCGCGGATGCGGTACTTGGGCTCCGGGGGCCGCGGAGTCGGTGTGGTGCGCGGAGTCGTCACTTCTGGCATGGGGACAGCGTGCTGCGGCTCCGTCCGCGTGGCCACCTATTAAGAAGGCGTCGGAGCACTGCGACGGCCCGCACGGAATAGGGGTACCGTGCGGGCCGCCGCGGTCTGGAGCGGGCTCCGGCGCTCAGTGGTTGCGGGGGAAGCCCAGGTCCACGCCCGACGGGGCGTCCGCCGGGTCCGGCCAGCGGGTCGTGACGACCTTGCCGCGCGTGTAGAAGTGCACGCCGTCGTTGCCGTAGATGTGGTGGTCGCCGAAGAGGGAGTCCTTCCAGCCACCGAAGGAGTGGTAGCCCACCGGCACCGGGATCGGGACGTTCACGCCGACCATGCCCGCCTCGATCTCCAGTTGGAAGCGGCGGGCCGCACCGCCGTCGCGGGTGAAGATCGCCGTGCCGTTGCCGAAGGGTGAGGCGTTCATGAGGGCGACGCCGTCCTCGTACGTCTCCGTGCGCAACACGCACAGCACCGGGCCGAAGATCTCGTCGCGGTAGGCGTCGGAGTCGGTCGATACGTGGTCGAGGAGCGACAGGCCGATCCAGTGGCCGTCCTCGTAGCCATCGACGCGCAGGCCGGTGCCGTCCAGGACGACTTCGGCGCCCTGCGCGGCGGCGCCCGTCACGTACGACGCGACCTTGTCGCGGTGGGCGGCCGTGATCAGCGGGCCCATCTCGGAGGCCGGGTCGTTGCCGGGGCCGATCTTGATCTTCTCGGCACGTTCGCGGATCTTCTGTACGAGTTCGTCGCCGATCGCGCCGACCGCGACGACCGCCGAGATCGCCATGCAGCGCTCGCCGGCGGACCCGTAGGCCGCCGAGACGGCCGCGTCGGCCGCCGCGTCCAGGTCGGCGTCCGGGAGGACCAGCATGTGGTTCTTGGCGCCGCCGAGCGCCTGGACGCGCTTGCCGTTGGCGGAGGCGGTCGCGTGGATGTAGCGGGCGATCGGCGTCGAGCCGACGAAGGAGACCGCGGCGACGTCCGGGTGGGCCAGGAGGGAGTCGACGGCCACCTTGTCGCCGTGGACGACGTTGAGCACGCCGTCCGGCAGCCCCGCCTCCGCGGCGAGTTCGGCCAGCAGATTCGCCGCCGAGGGGTCCTTCTCGCTCGGCTTCAGTACGAAGGTGTTGCCGCAGGCGATGGCCAGCGGGAACATCCACATCGGCACCATCGCGGGGAAGTTGAAGGGCGTGATCCCGGCGACGACACCCAGCGACTGCCTGATCGAGGAGACGTCGACCCGGTGGGAGACCTGCGTCGACAACTCGCCCTTGAGCTGCGTGGTGATCCCGCAGGCCAGCTCGACGATCTCCAGCCCGCGCGCGACCTCCCCGAGGGCGTCGGAGTGGACCTTGCCGTGCTCGGCGGTGATCAGCGCGGCGATCTCGTCCCGGTGCGCGTCGAGCAGTGCGCGGTAGCTGAACAGGACGCCGGTGCGCGTGGAGAGGGAGGAGGTGCCCCAGGTGCCGTACGCGGCCTTCGCCGCCGTGACGGCCGCGTCCACCTCCTCCGGCGAGGCGAGCGCGACCTGGGTGGTGACCGCGCCGGTCGCCGGGTCGGTGACCGGGCCCCAGTTGCCCGACGTGCCCTCGACGGTCTTGCCACCGATCCAGTGGTTGACGGTCTTCATTACGTGCTCCTTCGGGTCCATCGGCGCGGGCGGCGCGCCCTGGGGGCGGGGTCGGAAAGACGGTGCCGTGTGTCAGAGGTGGCGGCGGCGGGCCGCGGCCTTCCGGTCGTACTCCTCGCGTGCTGTGACCGCGGACGCGCGGGTCGCCGTCTCGGCCACGGGAACATCCCACCACGCCTGGGCGGGAGGCGCGCCCGACACAGTGTCTGCCGTTTCGGTCTCCGCGTAGACACATGTGGGGACGTCTGACTCACGCGCGACGGCAAGCGCTTCGCGCAGGTCACGGATGGTTTTGGCGCGGATGACACGCATCCCCAGCGAGGCCGCGTTGGCGGCGAGGTCGACGGGGAGCGGGTCGCCCGTGTACGTGGGCGAGCCGACCGTGTCGGCCTCCCGATAGCGGTACGCCGTACCGAACCGCTCCGCGCCGACGGACTCCGAGAGGCCGCCGATCGACGCGTAGCCGTGGTTCTGGAGGATCACCAGCTTCAATGGGAGGCGTTCCTGGACTGCGGTGACGATCTCGGTGGGATTCATCAGGTACGTACCGTCGCCGACCAGCGCCCAGACGGGCCGCCCGGGGTCGGCGAGCATCACGCCGATGGCGGCCGGGATCTCGTAACCCATGCACGAGTAGCCGTACTCGACGTGGTACTGATCGCGGGAGCGGGACCGCCACAGCTTGTGGAGGTCGCCGGGAAGCGATCCCGCCGCGTTGATCACGATGTCCTCGTCGGTGACGAGCGCGTCGAGGAGGCCGAGGACCTGCGGCTGGTTGGGCCGCAGGAGGTCTTCGGAGGTGTCGAACGCGGCGTCGACACGGTGCTCCCAGCGCTCCTTGTCGTCGGCGTACTCGGTGGCGTAGGCCGCGTCGACGCGGTGGCCCGTGAGGGCCGTGGTGAGTTCCTCCAGGGCGGTGCGGGCGTCGGCGACCAGGGGCGCGGCGGCGAGCTTGTGTGCGTCGAAGCCGGTGACGTTGATGTTGAGGAAGCGGACCGCCGGGTTCGAGAAGAGCGTCGCCGATGCCGTGGAGAAGTCGGACCAGCGGGTGCCGACGCCGATCACCAGGTCGGCGGTGCGGGCCAGTTCGTCGGCGGTGGCGGTGCCGGTGTGGCCGATGCCGCCGACGTCCGCCGGGTGGTCGTGGCGCAGGGAGCCCTTGCCTGCCTGGGTGGAGGCGACGGGGATGCCGGTCACCGTCGCGAAAGCGGCCAGCGCGTCCTCGGCCGCGCTGTGGTGGACGCCGCCGCCCGCGACGAGGAGCGGACGGCGGGCCGCGCGGACGGCCTCTGCGGCGTCGGAGAGTTCGTACGGATCGGGGCCCTGCCTGCGGACCCGCCAGACGCGCTCGGCGAAGAACTCCTCCGGCCAGTCGTACGCCTCCGCCTGGACGTCCTGGGGCAGGGCGAGGGTCACCGCGCCCGTCTCGGCGGGGTCGGTGAGGACCCGCATGGCGGCGAGCGCGGCCGGGACGAGCGCCTCGGGCCGCGAGACGCGGTCGAAGTACTTCGACACGGGGCGCAGCGCGTCGTTGACGGAGACGTCGCCCGCGTGGGGCACTTCGAGCTGCTGGAGGACGGGGTCGGCGGGGTGCGTGGCGAAGATGTCGCCGGGGAGCAGCAGTACGGGCAGCCGGTTGATGGTGGCGAGGGCGGCGCCCGTGACGAGGTTGGTGGCGCCGGGGCCGATGGACGTGGTCACGGCGTGGGTGGCGAGGCGGTTGCTCTGCCGGGCGTAACCGACGGCGGCGTGGACCATGGCCTGTTCGCTGCGGCCCTGGAAGTACGGCATCTCCGGGCCGGCTTGGACGAGTGCCTGGCCGATGCCCGCCACGTTCCCGTGGCCGAAGATGCCCCAGGTGGCGTCGATCAGCCGACGGCGGTTGCCGTCACGTTCGGTGTACTGGCGGGACAGGAAGGCGATCAGTGCCTGGGCCACGGTGAGGCGGCGCGTACTCATCGGTGGGTCTCCTTGTCCTCGTCCTCATAAGGAGGTTGGCTCGGCGGCCCCTGTGACGGCGGCGGCCCGGGCGCTTCGTACATCGGCAGTCGGGGATCGACCGCCTGGCCGGGCCAGGTGTCGCGGATCCAGCCGTGGTCGGGGTGGTCGCGGATCAGCCACTGTCTGGTCGCTCCCGGTCCGGCCATCACGTTGAGGTAGTACATGGCGCGTCCGGGGGCGGCGATGGACGGGCCGTGCCAGCCGTCGGGGATGAGGACGGTGTCGCCGGTGCGGACCTCGGCGAGGACGTCGGTACCGCCGGGCCTGGAGGGCGAGACGCGGTGGTAGCCGAGGCCGCCGTCCTCGATCTCGAAGTAGTAGATCTCCTCCAGTTCGGACTCGACGCCGGGGTGGTTCTCGTCGTGCTTGTGCGGCGGGTACGACGACCAGTTGCCGCCGGGCGTGAGGACTTCGACGGCGATCAGCCGGTCGCAGTCGAACGTGTCGGCGGCGGCGAAGTTGTTGACCTGGCGGGAGCAGTTGCCGCTGCCCCGCAATTCGACCGGAACCTCCGGTGCGGAGCCGTAGCGAGCGGGGAGTCTTCGCTCGCACTTCGCTCCTGCCAGGGCGAAGCGGCCCCCCGCACCGGAGGCGATCTGGGCGTGGGCGTCACGCGGAACGTACGCGAAGTCCGTGACGGAGCTGAACACGCTTTCTCTGCCCAGCAGTTCAAAGATCTCGCCTTGCGTGTGCACCGTACAACCGCCGTTGAGCGGAAGCACGATCCATTCGCTGTCCCCGCTGTCCAGCGTGTGTGTACCGCCGGGCGGCAGGTCGAGGACGCGCAGGGCGCTGTGCAGCCAGCCGGCCCGCCTCGGCTCGATGTCGAGCGCGTACGGTCCGCTCGCCGTGCTGCCCGCGCGCACGTGCCGTTCCAGGAATTCACCGTCGGAGCCCGTGTCGGTGTCGGTGTCCGTCGTCATGGTCGTTCCGTATCCCTCCGCGCGTCTGCCTACTCTCCCCGTGTCCCCTACAGCTACAGCGGTCGGGCGGCCGCCGCCCTACAACAGGCCCACGGCGGTGTCGACGGCCGCCGCGACGTCCCCGTCCACCGGATAGAGGAGCGAGCGCCCCACGACCAGGCCCTGCACCGTGGGCAGGCGCAGCGCCTTGCGCCACTTCTCGTACGTGCCCTCCTGGTCGTCACCGATCTCGCCGCCGAGCAGGACGGCGGGCAGGGTGGACGTCTCCATGACCCGGGCCATGTCGTCCGGATTCTCGGTGACCGGCAGCTTCAGCCAGGTGTACGCCGAGGTGCCGCCGAGACCGGAGGCGATGGCGATGGAGCGGGTCACCGCCTCGGCCGTCAGGTCGTTGCCGAGCCGTCCGTCCCTGCGGCGGCAGATGAACGGCTCGACGAAGACGGGCAGCCGCCGCTCCGCCATGGCGTCGACCGCGCGGGCGGCCGACAGGAGGGTGTCCGCCGAGCGCCCGTCCTCGTAGTCGACGCGAAGCAGCAGCTTGCCCGCGTCGAAGCCGAGGCGGGCGATGTCCTCGGCGCGGTGGCCGGTGAACCGGTCGTCCAGTTCGAAGGCGGCGCCGGCGAGGCCGCCGCGGTTCATGGAGCCGACGACGACGCGGTCCTCCAGGGCGCCGAGGAGCAGCAGGTCGTCGAGTATGTCGGCGGTGGCGAGGACGCCGTCGACGCCGGGCCGGGACAGCGCGAGGCAGAGCCGCTCCAGCAGATCGACACGGTTGGCCATGGCCAGGCGGCGGTTGCCGACGGCGAGGGCGCCCCGGGCCGGATGGTCGGCCGCGACGATCATCAGCCGTCCGCCGGGGCGCAGGAGGGGGCGGCGGCCTCGGCGGGCGGCGGCCTCGGCGATCGCCTCGGGGTGGTGCGTGCGGATCCGTACGAGTTCCGACGCGTCGACGCGGGTCACAGGGCGGCCTCCGGTGGCAGCGTTCCCGGTGTGGGGACGGGGCCGCCGCCGAGGACCTGGACGACTTCCCGGGCGTACGGCATGGCGGAGGAGCAGGCGAGCCGGGCGGCGACGATGGCGCCGGCCGCGTTGGCGTACCGCATGACGCGCGCCAGGTCCCAGCCGGCCAGCAGTCCGTGGCAGAGGGCGCCGCCGAAGGCGTCGCCTGCGCCGAGGCCGTTGACGACCTCGACGGCGACGGGCGGCACTTCGGCGACGGTGCCGTCGCGGTGGACGGCGAGGACGCCCTTGGGTCCCTGCTTGACCACGGCCAGTTCGGGTCCGGCGGCGAGGAGCGCGCGGGCGGCGGCGTACGGTTCGCGCTCTCCGACGGCGACTTCGCACTCGTCCAGGTTTCCCACCGCGACGGTGGCGTGGCGCAGGGCCTGCTCGTACAGGGGCCGGGCCGCCGCCATGAGCACCCGCGGATCGTCGTGGCTGTCGTGGCTGTCGTGGTCGACCGGGCCGTCGGGGCGGGAGTCGTCGGCGGGTGCCTTCCAGAACATCGGGCGCCAGTCGAGGTCGAAGACGGTGATGGCGGTTCCGGGCCGTCGCCCGGACGGCCGCTCCTCGGGGCTGTGTTCCCGCGCCTCGCCGCGTGCGCGCAGAGCGGTCAGCGTGGCGGCCCGGCTGGGCTCCTCGCACAGGCCGGTGCCGGTCATCCAGAAGATCCGCGCGGATCCGATGGCGTCCAGGTCCAACTCGCGCGGGTGGATCTCCAGATCGGGCGCCTTGGGCTGCCGGTAGAAGTAGAGCGGGAAGTCGTCGGGCGGGAAGATCTCGCAGAACGTCACCGGCGTGGGCCACCGGTCGACCGGTGTCACCCACCGGTCGTCCACCTCGAACTCCCGCAGGGCGTGGTGGAGATAGTCCCCGAACGCGTCCCGTCCGGTGCGGGTGATGACCGCGGTACGTCGGCCGAGCCGGGCGGCGGCCACCGCCACATTCGTCGCCGATCCGCCGAGGAACTTCCCGAAGGTGTCGACCTGCGCCAACGGGACTCCGGTGCGCAGCGGATAGAGGTCCACGCCGATCCGCCCCATGGTGATCACGTCGTACGGCTCAGGCATGCGCGTCCCCTCGTTTCGACGGCCGGTCCCAGGTCTAGTGCTCTCTCCCGACCTCTGTCAACGTTTTGTCCTTACATTCGGACGAAGGCTTGACACTCTTCTCGGACGGCCGCGAGGCTGACCGGTATGACCTCCTCCGTACCCCCGCTGAACCGCATCAGGGTCGGGTCGGCACCCGATTCCTGGGGCGTGTGGTTTCCCGACGATCCCCAGCAGGTTCCCTGGCGGCGCTTCCTCGACGAAGTGGCCCAGGCCGGATACGAGTGGATCGAACTCGGTCCGTACGGCTACCTGCCGACCGATCCGGCCCGCCTCGCCGACGAGACGGCCGCGCGTGGCCTGAAGGTCTCGGCCGGCACGGTGTTCACCGGACTTCACCATGGGCCCGCCGTCTGGGACAGGACCTGGGCGCATGTCGCCGACATCGCGGCACTCACCAGGGAGATGGGCGCGGACCATCTGGTCGTCATCCCGTCCTTCTGGCGCGACGACAAGACGGGGCAGGTGCTGGAGGACCGGACCCTCACCGCCGCGCAGTGGCACGACCTGACGGCCCAGACGGAGCGGCTCGGCCGCGAGGTGCTCGACCGCTTCGGGCTGAACATCGTGGTCCACCCGCACGCCGACACCCACATCGACAGCGAGGAGAACGTCAGCCGTTTCCTCGACGCCACCGATCCCGCCCTGGTGTCACTGTGTCTGGACACCGGGCACTACGCGTACTGCGGCGGCGACAGCGTCAAACTGATCGAGACCTACGGGGAGCGCATCGGCTATCTGCATCTCAAGCAGGTGGATCCGGAGATCCTCGCGGACGTCGTCGCCAACGAGGTACCGTTCGGGCCGGCTGTCGGACGGGGCGTGATGTGCGAGCCGCCGACCGGAGTGCCCGCGCTGGGACCGGTGCTGACGGCGGCCCAGGACCTGGATGTCGATCTCTTCGCCATCGTCGAACAGGACATGTATCCCTGCCCGCCCGACAAGCCCTATCCGATCGCCGAGCGGACGCGCCGCTTCCTCCGCTCGTGCGGCGCGTAACCGGGCGCCCCTGTCGAACAGTTGGGCCATCGACACACTCACCTCCAATGCGCCGCTTCTGTCACAGACATCCGCTTAACGTCACGCATATCTCCATTACGCGGGTTTTACGTAACAGCAGCGCGACAGCCCCTCCCTCACCGTCACTCTGAGTCGTTCAACGGGCACAGGCTCAGTGATCACCAGCGTTTCAGTCGCAGCCCTCCAGACGGCCCCCCGGCCGCCGCTGCGGCGGACGCAGGGAGGTGCCACGCATGACGGACAGAAGTCTCTGGTCCTACAAGGAGATTGCCGCGCACATCCGGGTACAGCCGGACACCGTCCGTTCGTATCGCAAGCACGGTCTGCTTCCGCCGCCGGACCACGTGGAGAACGGCAAGCCCTACTGGTACGCGGACACCGTCCGCGCCTGGGTGGCCAAGCGCCCGGGGAACAGAGGCCGCAGAGAGTGAGGGGCGGGATCTGATCCCCGCGCCGGGCCCCTGTACACGACCGGCTCCGAGGGCCCCGTACGCCACCACCGGTGGACGTACGGGGCCCTCGGTCCGGTTCAGGCCCGGGCCCCGACCTTGTCCCGCTCACCCGCCCCGGACACGGCGCCGTCGGGCCCGTCAGCGCCGTCGGCGCCGTCCGTCACGGGCGTCCCGGCCGCCGGCCGCGACTCTCCCTCGCTCACCCCGAACCGGTCGTGGAAGCGGCGCAACGGCCCCGGCGCCCACCATGTCGCCCTGCCCGTCAGCTTCATCACCGCCGGGACCAGCAGACTGCGCACCACCATCGCGTCCATGACCACCGCGAGCGCGATACCGAGCCCGAGCATCATCGTGTTGGTCACCCGCGAGGTGCCGATGGCGACCATGACCACCGCCAGGATCACCGCCGCCGCCGTGATCAGGCCTCCCGTGCGCTGAAGCCCGAATATGACGGACCGCTCGTGGTCACCGCTGCGGTCGTACTCCTCCTTGATCCGGGATATCAGGAACACCCCGTAGTCCATGGAGAGTCCGAAGGCGACGCAGAACATCAGCACCGGAAGCGTCGTCTCTATGTCCCCCGTCGGGGTGAACCCGAGCAACCCGGAGAGATGGCCGTCCTGGAAGACCCAGACGACTGCTCCGAACATCGCCGTGAGGCTGAGCGCGTTGAGCACCACCGCCTGGATGGGGATGAGGACGCTGCCGGTGAGCAGGAAGACCAGCAGCAGCGTCACCACGACGATGATGCCCGCGGCCAGGGGCAGCCGGTCCGCGATGGCGTCCTTCGAATCCACCAGTACGGCGGCCGTGCCGGTGACCGAGGTGTCGAAGGCGGCCGGCTCGGCCCGGAGTTCACGGACCAGCCGTTGGGTCCCCTGGTCCACCGACTCACCACGGGGCAGCACGGTGAAGTACGCGTGGTCGCCGGAGACGACCGGACCGTCGACCCGCAGCACATCCGGCAGACCGGCCACCCGGTCGCGGTAGTCCGCGTACTCGGCGGCCGTCGCTCCGCCTTCGCCCAGCACTTCGAGCCCACCGCCGGGGCTGCCCGGGAAACCGCTCCTAATGTCCTCCTGGACCACTCGGGCCTCGGCGCTCGACGGCAGTTGCCGGTCGTCGGCCGTGCCGAACTTGACGCCCAGGAAGGGCAGTCCGAGAAGCACCAGGCCCGTGGCCGTCGCGACCGCGAAGAGCGGAGCCCTGCGCATCACCAGCGCCGCGGTGCGTCCCCAGCCGCCGCCCGCCTCGGCCGCCGCTCCCGGCCGGGATCCGCCCGCCGTCCCGTCGCCGGGCGCCGGCTTCTTCCGTCCCCTGCTGAACAGCCGTCGCAGATCGAGGGAGTTGACCCGATGGCCGAGCAGCATCAGCGCGGCCGGCAGCAGGATCAGCGCGGCGGCCGCGGCGAGCAGCACCACCGCTATCCCGGCGTAGGCGAACGAGCGCAGGAAGTACTGCGGGAAGACCATCATCGCCGCGAGCGACACCGCCACCGTCAGCGCGGAGAACAGCACCGTCCGGCCGGCGGTGCGGAGCGTGGTACCCACCGCTTCCCGCACCTCCGAGCCCTCGGCCAGCTCCTCCCGGAATCTGCGCACGATGAACAGCGCGTAGTCCACGGCCAGTCCGAGCCCCAGGGCCGTGGTGAGATTCTGCGCGAAGACCGAGACATCCGTGATCTCGGTGATCCCGCGCAGCACGGCATTGGTCCCCAGGATGGCGACGATGCCGATACCCAGCGGCAGCAGGGCGGCGATCGCGCTGCCGAAGACCATCACGAGCAGGACCAGCGTGACCGGCAGCGCTATCAGCTCCGCCCGCAGCAGGTCCTCCTGGATGATGGCCTGCATCTCGTGCCGCACGGCGACCGGCCCGCCGACCGAGACCTCCAGCAACCCTTGCGAGCCGCGGAATTCGGGCGCTATCCGCTCCAGAGTCCTGCCGGCTTCCTTCTCCTCGCCCACGATCCTGGCCGCGATCAGCGCCTCACCCCCGTCCTCGGCGCGCAGCGCGGGCACCCTCGTCTGCCAGTACGACCCGACGCCTACGACGCCCTCCTCGGCGGCCAGCCGCTCGGTGAGCCGCTCGGCCTCGGCGGCGACGGCTGGGTCGTCCACCCCTCTGTCGCCCGCGTCGACGAGCAGCAGGAGATTCGGCTGGGAGGCCGGGAACTCACGCTCCAGCGCCTTCGTGGCGTAGGTCGACGAGGCGGCGGGATCCTCCCAGCCGCCGCTCCCCATCCGGTCGCCGACCCCGCTCCCCGCGAAGACCGCCAACGCCGTGATCACCAGGGCGACCAGCAGCGAAAGCCGTGGGCGCGCCGTGACGAACCGGGTCCAGCCGCCGATTCGCGACCCCCTGTTGACTTCGGACATAGTGCGGTGTCCCCTTCACCGTGACCCAGAGCATGGGTCAGCGACTGCCATAGAATGACAAACACGAGTGATCGCTCGCATAAATCAAGAATGCGAGCGGGGACTCGCATTTGTCAACCGCAGTCAACCGATCGAGGGATCCTGGGAGTTCACGTGCCGGAAGCGAGGAGAGGCGGAGCCGTGGAGCGAGGCATCCAGGACAGTGCAGCCAAGGGCGGCGACTCCGCGGACGAGACGGGAAAGCCGCGCCGCCGCCAGGCCCGCGGTGAGCGCCGTATCGCGCAGCTCCTCGAAGCCGCGGGCCGCGTCTTCTGCGCGACGGGCTACACGGCGGCGAGCACCAACTCCATCGCCCGGGAGGCCGGCGTCTCGCCGGGCACGCTGTACCAGTTCTTCCCGAACAAGGAAGCCATCGCCGTCGAGCTGGGTGACGTGCTCCTGAATCGCTGGCGCGCGACGTACGGCCAGGCGTTCACACCCACCCACATGGATCTGCCGCTCCCCGAGATGCTGGACGCCGTCCTCGATCCGCTGATCACGTTCAACTGCGAGAATCCGGCGTTCGCCGTCCTGATGCACGGCTCCGAGATCCCGGGGCAGGTGACGGAGGAACACGACGTCCTGCACGACACCCTGCTGACCCGGGTCGAAGAGATCCTGGGCAGCTACCTCCCCGACACCCCGCGGGCCGAGCGCGCCAGGACGGCGGAGTTCGTCTTCGTCCTGTTCAAGGGCGGCCTGGATCTGGTCCTGTCGCACGAGGGCGAGGAGCGGGAGGCCTACATCCGGGAGCTGAAGAACGCCATGTTCCGCTATCTGGACCCCCTCGTCGGCGACACACTCCCCCGCTGCCGGTCACAGCGGGAGACCAGCGCACCTGACTCCTGACTCCGCACGAGGACCACACGCCGCGATCCCGGACTCGCATTCATACCCCCTAGGGGTATAGCCTGTGAGTGTTAGGGCATCGCGGCATTTCCGCCGCTCCCTGGCACCCGTCGTTTCGTACGCCCGCCCCGGAGGAGAACGCCATGACCGCAGAGACGAAGATCGAGACGGTGACCGCCCAGGCCGCCGGTTCCTGCTGCTCGCCGACCGGCTCCTGCCACGACGGCGCCGCCGAGACCGCGACGGGCGCCGTCACGACGGTGTACGCGGTCACCGGCATGACTTGCGGCCACTGCGAAGGCGCGGTCTCCGGCGAGATCTCCGCACTGAAAGGCGTCACGTCGGTGAAGGCCGAGGCCGCCACCGGCCGGGTGACCGTGGTCTCCGAGGCCCCGCTCGACGAGAGCGACGTGCGCGCGGCGGTCGACGAGGCGGGATACGAACTGACCGGCCCGGCCTGACCAGCCTCCTCACGGGGCCGTACGCGACCGGATTCCATCCCGGCGACGTGCGGCCCTTCCGCCGTTTCGGCCGCCCGCGCCGCAATAGCCCTGCTCAGCCCCATGATCGGCGAGGCAGTGCGACGGTATTTTCACCTATTTTCGTAGTAACCAACAATTTGCGGCCCCGCTCCTTCACATGAGGCACAGGACCTTCACAAAGAGATCTAGATCACATAGATTTAGGGGTAACCATCCGGGCAGCTCGCGAGTCTAAGAGGCGATGCCGAGAACGTCTTGGGGGACGTTCATGAGATGTCTTGGGGGATGTCTCAGGCAAGCGTTGGCCGGGGGACGTGCAACTGGGGAGCTTTGAGCGGCCCCCCTGGTTCGTACGTACCCCGGCAGACCGCGTGAAACTGGCTTCTGCCGGCAACCGCAGACGCCCGGCCCGGATCCCGTGGGGGGAATCCGCACCGGGGATATGGGAAGCGCCCCGCTATACCGACCCGTGGGGGGATCGGGAAGCGGGGCGCTTTCTGTTGCGCTCGGGTGGCGTCCGGCCCGCAGGGCCGTCGGCCTGACAACGATGACCGTCCGGTCGAAGGCTCAGCGGCTCTCGACAGGCACGAAGTCGCGCAGGACCTCGCCGGTGTAGATCTGGCGCGGGCGGCCGATGCGGGAGCCGGGCTCCTTGATCATCTCGTGCCACTGGGCGATCCAGCCGGGCAGCCGGCCGATCGCGAAGAGCACGGTGAACATCTCGGTCGGGAAGCCCATGGCCCGGTAGATCAGACCCGTGTAGAAGTCCACGTTCGGGTAGAGGTTGCGCGAGACGAAGTAGTCGTCGGAGAGCGCGTGCTCCTCCAGCTTCAGCGCGATGTCCAGCAGCTCGTCGGACTTGCCGAGCGCCGAGAGGACATCGTGCGCCGCCGCCTTGATGATCTTCGCCCGCGGGTCGAAGCTCTTGTAGACGCGGTGGCCGAAGCCCATCAGACGGACGCCGTCCTCCTTGTTCTTCACCTTGTTGATGAAGGAGTCGACATCACCGCCGTTGGCCTGGATGCCCTCGAGCATCTCCAGCACCGACTGGTTGGCGCCACCGTGCAGCGGGCCCCAGAGGGCGCTGATGCCGGCGGAGATCGAGGCGAACATGTTCGCCTGCGACGAGCCGACCAGACGCACGGTGGAGGTCGAACAGTTCTGCTCGTGGTCGGCGTGCAGGATCAGCAGCTTGTCGAGGGCCGCGACCACCACCGGGTCCAGGTCGTACTCCTGGGCGGGGACCGAGAAGGTCATACGCAGGAAGTTCTCGACGTACCCGAGGTCGTTGCGCGGGTAGACGAAGGGGTGCCCGATCGACTTCTTGTAGGCGTACGCCGCGATCGTCGGCAGCTTGGCCAGCAGCCGGATCGTCGAGAGGTGGCGCTGCTGCTCGTCGAACGGGTTGTGGCTGTCCTGGTAGAACGTCGACAGCGCGCTGACCACGGAGGACAGCATCGCCATCGGGTGCGCGTCACGCGGGAAGCCGTCGAAGAAGCGCTTCACGTCCTCGTGCAGCAGCGTGTGCTGGGTGATCTCGTTCTTGAAGGACGACAGCTCGTCGACCTTGGGAAGTTCACCGTTGATGAGCAGGTAGCCCACCTCGAGGAACGTCGAGCTTTCGGCAAGCTGCTCGATGGGGTAGCCGCGGTACCGGAGGATGCCCTGTTCACCGTCGAGATAGGTGACGGCGGATTTATAGGCGGCGGTGTTGCCGTAGCCGCTGTCCAGAGTCACCAGGCCGGTCTGGGCCCGCAGCTTCCCGATGTCGAAGCCCTTGTCGCCGACGGTGCTGTCGATCACCGGGTAGGTGTATTCGCCATCGCCGTACCGCAGTACTACAGAGTTGTCGCTCACGTCATCCCTCACCGACGTAGTGCCTCTTCTTCGAGGTGCCCTGACTGTCTCTACCATCCCCCATTTGGCTCAGGAGAGTGCACTCGGGGTCGACCATTAGGCCTATTCGCGGCACTGAGTGCCGCCAACTTTCACATCCTGCCCCCTTCGCCCCGGTTCCGAAAGTCCGGGGTGGGCATTCCCTCCGCCGGACACTCCTCTGGAGGGGGTCGGCGCGCCCGGGAACGGCGCCCGCCCCGGCCCCGTTTCCGGCGCACGTCCGCGTCAGAAGCCGCCGGACCTGAGGCTGCCCGACAGCCGGTGGTCGAGGGCGGTGAAGCGACGGCCGGCCGAGACCGTACGGACAGCCTGGCCTATCGCCTTCCGGGAGCCGACCAGGACGACGAGCTTCTTGGCCCGGGTGACCGCCGTGTAGAGCAGATTCCGCTGGAGCATCATCCAGGCGCCGGTCGTGACGGGGATGACCACGGCCGGGTACTCGCTGCCCTGCGAGCGGTGGATCGTCATCGCGTACGCGTGAGCCAGCTCGTCCAACTCGTCGAAGTCGTAAGGCACTTCCTCGTCCTCGTCCGTCCGCACCGTCAGACACTGGTCGTCCAGGTTCAGCGAGGTCACGACCCCGACCGTGCCGTTGAAGACCCCGTTCCGCCCCTTGTCGTAGTTGTTGCGGATCTGGGTGACCTTGTCGCCGACGCGGAAGACGCGGCCGCCGAGCCGCTTCTCCGGCAGCTCGGGCCGGGCGGGGGTGATGGCCTGCTGGAGCAGGCCGTTGAGGGTGCCCGCGCCGGCCGGACCGCGGTGCATCGGGGCCAGCACCTGGATGTCGCGCCGCGGGTCGAGGCCGAAGGTGGCGGGGATCCGGCGGGCCGCGACATCCACCGTGAGCTTCCCGGCTTCCTCCGTCTCGTCCTCCACGAAGAGGAAGAAGTCACTGAGGCCCTGGGTGATGGGCTGGACCCCGGAGTTGATGCGATGGGCGTTGGTGACCACTCCCGACTGCTGGGCCTGCCGGAAGATCCGCGTCAGACGTACCTGGGGCACGGGCCCGCCGTCGGCCAGCAGGTCGCGCAGCACCTCGCCCGCCCCCACCGAGGGCAGCTGGTCCACATCACCGACGAGCAGCAGATGCGCACCGGGTGCCACCGCCTTCACGAGCTTGTTGGCGAGCAGCAGATCCAGCATGGACGCCTCGTCGACCACGACCAGATCGGCGTCGAGCGGCCGGTCCCTGTCGTACGCGGCGTCGCCGCCCGGTTTGAGCTCCAGCAGCCGGTGGACCGTGGACGCCTCGGCGCCGGTGAGTTCGGCGAGGCGCTTGGCGGCCCGGCCGGTGGGCGCCGCGAGCACCACCTTCGCCTTCTTGGCCCTGGCCAGCTCCACGATCGAGCGGACCGTGAAGGACTTTCCACAGCCCGGCCCGCCGGTCAGGACGGCGACCTTACGAGTGAGGGCGAGCCGCACCGCCGCCTCCTGCTCGGGCGCCAGCTCGGCTCCTGTGCGGCCCGCGAGCCAGGGCAGGGCCTTCTCCCAGACAACGTCCTGGAAGGCGGGCATCCGGTCCTCCCCGGCGCGCAGCAGCCGCAGCAGCTGGGCGGAGAGGGACAGCTCGGCGCGGTGGAAGGGCACCAGGTAGACGGCGGTGACCGGCTCGCCCCCGTCGGGGCCCGGCACCTTCTCCCTGACGACTCCCTCGTCCTCGGCGGCCAGCTCGGCGAGGCAGTCGATGACCAGGCCGGTGTCGACCTGGAGGAGCTTCACCGCGTCGGAGATGAGCTGCTCCTCGGGCAGGAAGCAGTGGCCCTGGTCGGTGGACTGGGAGAGCGCGTACTGCAGTCCGGCCTTGGCGCGGTCGGGACTGTCGTGGGGGATGCCGACGGCCTGCGCGATGCGGTCGGCGGTGAGGAAGCCGATGCCCCAGACGTCGGCGGCGAGCCGGTAGGGCTCGTTCTTCACGACGGAGATCGAGGCGTCGCCGTACTTCTTGTAGATCCGGACGGCGATCGAGGTGGACACACCGACGCCCTGAAGGAAGATCATGACTTCCTTGATGGCCTTCTGTTCCTCCCAGGCGGCGCCGATCAACTTCGTCCGTTTGGGGCCGAGGCCGGGAACCTCGACGAGCCGCTTGGGCTCCTTCTCGATGATCTCCAGGGTGTCGACGCCGAAATGCTCGACGATCCGCTCGGCGATGCGCGGACCGATGCCCTTGATCAGACCGGAGCCCAGATAGCGGCGGATGCCCTGGATGGTCGCGGGCAGGACCGTCGTGTAGTTCTCCACCGTGAACTGCTTGCCGTACTGGGGGTGCGAGGCCCAACGGCCCTCCATGCGCAGGGACTCCCCCGGCTGCGCGCCGAGGAGCGAGCCGACCACGGTGAGCAGATCGGCGCCCCGGCCGGTGTCGACGCGGGCGACCGTGTAGCCGTTCTCCTCGTTGCTGTACGTGATCCGCTCAAGAACGCCTTCGAGCACGGCCGGATTGGACATGATCCGACGCTACCGCCCGGGTACGACAGCGGGACCGCCCTGTGGACAACTCACGGTCGCACAGCGCTTCGAGGGAGCGTCCGGAAAGCTTTAGGGGCCCGGTCCACCGGACCGGGCCCCACGCGCTCCCCCCTCCGACACAAAGCTTCCCGATCCCCCCGGACCCCTCCCCGGAAGCCTTGATGCCATGTACGACAGACATCACCGCGAAAGGGTTGCACGGTTGCGGGCAGTTATTTTTTCTGGCATCAGAAATGCTGATAGAAGATGACAGAAATAATCATTTCCCTACGAGGGAGGCTTCGTCGCGACAGACGGGCCACCCTTACAGCGCATGCCTCACATACCTCGCCGCGACATCGGCCAGCAGCTCAGCGCCGTCCCGCACCCACAGGGTGTCGTTGAAGAGTTCGACCTCGACGGGGCCGTCGTACCCGGCCGCGTCGACGCGTTCGCGCCATGCCCGCAGGTCGATCGCCCCGTCACCGATCAGGCCGCGGCCGTTCAGCACCCCGGCGGGCAACGGGGTGGTCCAGTCGGCCAGTTGGAAGGAGTGGATCCGGTCCGCCGCCCTGGCGATCGCCGCCGGGGCCCGGTCGTCCCACCAGACGTGGTAGGTGTCCACGACGACCCCGACCTGCTCGGCGGGGAAGCGTTCCGCGAGATCCAGCGCCTGGTCGAGCGTGGAGACGACGCAGCGGTCGGAAGCGTACATCGGGTGCAGCGGCTCGATCGCAAGCCGTACCCCGCGCTCCCCGGCGTACGGCGCCAGGACCGCGAGCGCGTCCGCGATCCGTTCACGCGCCCCGTGCAGATCCCGGCTGCCGGCCGGCAGCCCGCCCGACACCAGGACCAGGGTGTCGGTGCCAAGGGTGACGGCCTCGTCGATCGCCGCGCGGTTGTCGTCCAGGGCGTCGGCCCGTGCCGCGGGGTCGCTCGCCGTGAGGAAACCGCCGCGGCACAGGGTGGTGACGGCGAGCCCGGCGTCGCGTACGAGCTTGGCCGCGGCCTCCGTGCCGTACGCCCGCACCGGCTCACGCCACAGGCCCACGCCCGGGACGCCGAGTCGCACACATGCCTCGGTCAGCTCGGGGAGGGTGAGCTGTTTGACCGTCATCTGGTTGATGCTGAACCGGCTGAGGTCGCCAGGCAGTCCGGTCGCACGCGCGTCGGGCACGTCGGACGCCCCAGTCACTTCGGTCACGTCGATCGCCCCGTTCATGTCCGTCACTGGTCCACTCCGTACACGCCGAGCAGGGACTTCATCCGGGCCTCGGCCGCGGTCGGGTCCGGGAACAGGCCCAGCCCGTCGGCCAGTTCGTACGCGCGCGCCAGATGCGGAAGCGAACGGGCCGACTGGAGGCCGCCGACCATGGCGAAGTGGTCTTGGTGCCCGGCCAGCCAGGCGAGGAACACGACGCCCGTCTTGTAGAAGCGGGTGGGGGCCTGGAAGAGGTGGCGGGAGAGTTCGACCGTGGGGTCGAGCAGTTCCCGGAAGCCCTTCGCGTCACCCGTGTCCAGGACGCGTACGGCTTCGGCGGCCACCGGTCCGAGCGGGTCGAAGATGCCCAGCAGCGCGTGGCTGAAGCCGCGTTCGTCGCCCGCGATCAGCTCGGGGTAGTTGAAGTCGTCGCCCGTGTAGCAGCGCACGCCCTGCGGGAGACGCCGGCGCAGCTCGACCTCGCGACGCGCGTCCAGCAGCGAGACCTTGATCCCGTCGATCTTGTCCGGGTGTTCGGAGATGACCTGGAGGAACGTCTCGGTGGCCGCGTCGAGGTCCGTGCTGCCCCAGTAGCCGTCCAGCGCCGGGTCGAACATCGGGCCCAGCCAGTGCAGTACGACGGGCTCGTCCGCCTGCCGCAGCAGATGGGCGTAGACGGCCAGATAGTCCTCGGGGCCTCGGGCCGCGGCGGCGAGCGCGCGTGAGGCCATCAGGATGGCCTGGGAGCCGGTTTCCTCGACGAGCGCGAGCTGTTCCTCGTACGCCGCCCGCACGTCCTCCAGGGAATGTGCTCCCGGCGCGAGTTGGTCGGTGCCCACTCCGCACGCGATCCGGCCGCCGGTGGACCGCGCCTCCGCGGCCGAACGGCGGATCAGCTCGGCCGCGCCCGCCCAGTCCAGACCCATGCCGCGCTGCGCGGTGTCCATGGCCTCGGCGACCCCGAGGCCGTGCGACCACAGATGGCGGCGGAAGGCGAGCGTGGTGTCCCAGTCGACGACGACCGGCGCTCCGGGGCTGCTGTCCGCGTACGGGTCGGCGACGACGTGCGCGGCGGAGAAGACCGTACGGGAGACGAGCGGGGCGGCGTCGGCGCCCTCGGTGGTGAAGGCGGCGGGTTCGCGGCGCGGCCGGTAGGTGCGCAGCAGGCCGTCCGCGTCCGGGAGCCGGAGCCCTTGCCCCGATGTCCTTACGGAGGGCGTGTCGGGCGCCGGGGAGGGTGAGGTTCGGGTGGTCACAGCGAGAGCTCCGGTACGTCGAAGCGGCGTCCCTGCGCCGAGGACTTGAGCCCGAGTTCCGCGAGTTGTACGCCGCGGGCGCCGGCGAGCAGGTCCCAGCGGTACGGCTCGCCGAGCGTGATGTGGCGCAGGAAGAGCTCCCACTGGGCCTTGAAGCCGTTGTCGAACTCGGTGTTGTCCGGCAGCTCCTGCCACTGGTCGCGGAAGGACTCGGTGGCGGCCAGGTCCGGGTTCCAGACGGGCTTGGGGGTGGCGCTGCGGTGCTGGACACGGCAGCGGCGCAGTCCGGCCACCGCCGAGCCGTGTGTGCCGTCGACCTGGAACTCCACGAGCTCGTCCCGGTTGACCCGCACCGCCCAGGAGGAGTTGATCTGCGCGACGATGCCGCCCTCCAGCTCGAAGATCCCGTAGGCGGAGTCGTCGGCGGTCGCCGCGTACGGCTTGCCCTGCTCGTCCCAGCGCCGCGGGATGTGGGTGGTGATGTGCGCCGAGACGGAGTTGACCTTGCCGAACAGCTCGTGCAGGACGTACTCCCAGTGCGGGAACATGTCGACGGTGATACCGCCGCCGTCCTCGGTCCGGTAGTTCCAGGACGGGCGTTGCGATTCCTGCCAGTCGCCTTCGAAGACCCAGTAGCCGAACTCGCCTCGTACGGAGAGGATCTCGCCGAAGAAGCCGCCGTCGATGAGGCGCTTCAGCTTCAGCAGGCCAGGAAGGAAGATCTTGTCCTGGACGACACCGTGCTTGACGCCTGCGCTCTGGGCGAGGCGGGCGAGATCCAGGGCGCCTTCGAGGTCGGTCGCGGTCGGCTTCTCCGTGTAGATGTGCTTCCCGGCAGCAACGGCTTTCTTGATGGCCTCGACTCGCGCGGAGGTGACCTGCGCGTCGAAGTAGATGTCGACGGTGTCGTCGGCGAGGACGGTGTCGAGGTCGGTGGACCACTCGGTGAGGCCGTGCCGTTCGGCGACCTCTCTCAGGGCGTGCTCACGGCGGCCGACGAGAACGGGCTCGGGCCAGAGCACCTCACCGTCGCCGAGGTCCAGTCCGCCCTGTTCGCGGATCGCGAGGATGGAACGCACCAGGTGCTGCCGGTACCCCATCCGCCCCGTGACGCCGTTCATGGCGATCCGCACTGTCCTGCGTGTCACGAAGTTCCCTCCATACGGCCGTAGCAAGCGCTTTCTATAAGGTATGAAGCTAGCCTGCCGAAAGCGACCGGACAAGAGTCCGGCGCCGATCTGCTCCCTCACCCACCTTTCGGAGGAACCGCCGATGACAGTCACCCTGGCCGATGTGGCGGCCCGCGCCCGGGTGTCGCCCGCCACCGTTTCCCGCGTGCTGAACGGCAACTACCCGGTGGCCGCATCCACCAGGGAGCGCGTACTGCGGGCCGTGGACGAGCTGGACTACGTACTGAACGGACCGGCCAGCTCGCTCGCCGCCGCCACGTCCGACCTGGTCGGGATCTTGGTCAACGACATCGCCGACCCGTTCTTCGGGATCATGGCCGGGGCCGCGCAGACCGAGATCGGCGGCCAGGAGGGAACGGGCCGGGCAGGAGGCGAGAAGCTCGCCGTCGTCTGCAACACGGGCGGCTCCCCCGAGCGGGAACTGACCTATCTCACCCTCCTCCAGCGCCAGCGGGCCGCCGCCGTGATCCTCACCGGTGGCGCCCTCGAAGACCCCACTCATATCGCGGCGATGTCGGCCAAGCTGACCAAACTCGCCGACGCGGGGACGCACGTGGTGCTGTGCGGGCGGCCTCCACTGCCGGGCAGCAGCGCGGTCGTGGCATCGCTGGCCTTCGACAACCGGGGTGGCGGGCGGCGGCTCACCGAGCATCTGCTGGCACTGGGGCACCGCAGGATCGGATACGTCGCGGGACCGGCCGAGCGCACCACGACCCGGCACCGGCTGGAGGGCCACCGGACGGCGCTGACCGCCGCGGGGCTGAGCGAGGACCAGGGTCCGCTGACGGTGCACGGCCCCTACGACCGGCGCTCGGGATACGAGGCGACGCTGGAACTGCTGCGGCGCTCGCCGGACCTGACGGCGGTGGTGGCCGCGAACGACACGGTGGCGCTCGGCGCGTGCGCGGCGGTGCGCGACCAGGGCCTGCGCATTCCGCAGGACATCTCGGTGGCGGGCTTCGACGACCTGCCGTTCTCGGTCGACGCGGTGCCGGCACTGACGACGGTGCGGCTGCCCCTGTACGAGGCGGGGGCGCGGGCCGGCCGGCTGGCGATGGGGGCGGAGGCTCCGCCGCCCGGTGGGATCACCACGATCGCGGCGGAGTTGATGGCGCGGGCTTCGACGGCGCCGCCACGGGGCTGAGGGGGACACGGGCTTGGGCCCGCGCGCGGGTACGCGCGTGCGGGCGGGAGTACGCGCACGCGG
>NZ_JARJHW010000319.1:0-4121 GCF_040560175.1 Streptomyces panacea | reverse complement strand
CGCCTGATGGGCGATGAGGTCCAGCACCGGCGGGGCGGGGGAGGGAGGTGGTCCGCCGTCGAGCAGGTCTTCCGTGTCGATGGGGGGCATGTCGAATTCCTCCGGTAAAGGGCCGAGAGACCGGGGCGAACGGGTCCTCTCGCCGCCGTGCCCTTCACGCTAGGGTCGCCGCGCCCCCGGGCGGGGCAGTCCGCCGGGCAGCTCCGGCCGGCTTACTGCCGCCCGGAGCTGCCGGTCCCGCTTCCCGTGGGCCCGCGGTCCACCCGCGGCCCCGCGGGGAGCCGTCACGACCGGCGGCGCGTGCCCGCCCGGGTGCGGCGGCGCAACGCGGGGGAGCCGCCGCGGCCCGCTGCCGTCGGGGCGGGGCCCGTCGTGTCGCCGGCGGCGAGACGCCGGGCGAGGGACGTCACCGTCGGGTTGCGGAACACGTCCCGCAGGGTGAGGTCCTGGCCGAACTCGGAGCGGATCCGGTTGAGCAGCCGTACCGCCAGCAAAGAGTGGCCGCCCGACCTGAAGAAGTTGTCCGCCGGCCCGATGTCGCGACCGAGCACGTCGCGGAAGACACCCAGCAACCGTTCCTCCCAGCCGGCCGGGACGGCCTCCTGCGCCTCCTCCTTCCTCTCGGGCGGGGCGGCGGCGTCCTCCCCCGGCTCCGGTAGCCGCGGCACCCTGATCACGCGCGCGGGTGTCAGGTACTCGGGGAGCCGCTCGGCCGCCCAGCCGCGCAGTTCGGCCTCGGCGGCGCCCGCCGCGCCGGTGACGTACGCGAGCAGCCGGTCGTCGCGGACGGCGACGGCCGCGCCGGACACGGCGGGGTGCCGGGCCAGCACCTCCTCCACCCGGCCGGGCTCCAGGGGGTAACCGCCCACCGTCGCCGTGGCGACCGGGCGCGGAACGCCGTCGGCGCCGGCGTACGCCCGCCGGCCGGTGGCGCGCCACGCGCCGCCCGGCACGCGTACGTGGACCTCGCCGGGCACCCGCACCGGAACGGGGCGCCCCCGCTCGTCGCGGACGGACTCCCGGGCCCCGGGAGCCGCCGGACCGTACGACGGGCCGGACAGCGGGGCGTCCGGGTCGGCGGCGAACGCCTCCAGGGTGTCGGCCAGCCGACGGGCCAGGAGGCGGGCGGTGTCGCCGTCGTAGAGCGCGGTGGCGTACTCCAGGACGCCCCGCAGCCCGGCCGGAGCGCCGTCCGGGTCCGTCAGCTCGGTGAGCGCGAACGTGAGGTCCGACTTGGCCCCGATGCCGCGGAACGCGACCGGCTCCCCGTCCAGCGCGGACCGGAGGCCGCTCACGCCGTCGGCGGCGTGCACCTGCAACATCACCTGGACGAGCGGCGCGTGGGCGGCGGAGCGGTGCGGGCTCAGATGCTCGACGAGCCGGTCGAAGGGGAGATCCTGGTGGCTGTAGGCGGCGAGACCGTTGTCCCGGACACGGCGCAGCAGCTCCGTGAAGGCGGGGTCCCCGGAGGTGTCGGTGCGCAGCACCAGGGTGTTGACGAAGAACCCGACGAGCGGGTGCAGGGCGTCGTCGGCGCGGCCCGCCACGGTGGTGCCGAGGGCCACGTCGGTGCCGGCCCCGTGCCGGGTGAGGAGCGCGGCGAGCGCGGCCTGCACCACCATGAAGAGCGTGGCGCCGTTGCGGCGGGCGCAGCGCAGCAGACCCTGGTGGGTGGCGGCGCTCACGTCGAAGCCGGTGTGGGCGCCGACCCCGTCGCTCTCGGCGGGCCGCGGCCGGTCGGTGGGCAGGGCGAGCAGCGGTGGCAGAGCGTCCAGGGCCTTGTGCCAGTAGGCCAGTTGCTCAGCGGCGACGCCGTGCTCCCCGTCGAGCAGGTCGTTCTGCCAGAGGGTGTAGTCGGTGTACTGGACCGGCAGCGGTTCCCAGCCGGGCGTACGGCCGTCGGCACGGGCCCGGTAGGCCGTGTCGAGGTCGGCGAGGAGGCAGCCGGTGGACCAGCCGTCACCGGCGATGTGGTGCGTCAGCAGCACCATCACCTGGCTCCCGCCGGCGTCCTCCACGAGCCAGGCACGGAAGGGGATCTCGGCGGCGATGTCGAAGACGTACCCGGCGGCGGCGTCGACGGCCGACCGCAGCTCGTCCGGCCCGTTCGTCCGTACGGTGTCCAGCACGGGTGCCGCGCCCTTCAGCACCTCCTGGTAGGGCTCGCCGTCCGCCGACCGGTACACGGTGCGCAGCACCTCGTGCCGCTCGACGAGGTCGGCCAGGGCCGCGGCGAACGCGTCCGGTTCGACGCGGCGGTGCAGCCGGGTCACCACCGGAATGTTGTAGGTGGCGCTCGGACCCTCCAACTGGCCGACGAACCACAGGCGTTGCTGGGCGGCGGAGAGCGGTGTCCGCTCGGGCCGCAGCTCCTCGGGCACGGGCCGCAGCGCGGGGCGCCCGGAGTCCGCACGCCGCTCGCCGAGGCGGCGCAGCAATTGCCCGGGGGTGGGGGCGAGGAACACGTCGCGGATGGCGGCCCGCAGACCGAGGGTGGCACGGACGCGGTTGGTGAGCTTCCCGGCGAGCAGGGAGTGCCCGCCCAGCTTGAAGAAGTTGTCCGAGGGCAGCACCTCGTCGCGGCCGAGGATCTCCGCGAACAGACTCCGCATGATCTCCTCACGGGGGTCGGCGGCGGCGCGGCGGCCCCGCCGGTCACCGTCCCGCGGCGCGCCCTGGGTGGCGGCGCGCCGCTGTTCGGCCCGGGTCAGGGCCTCGTGACGGTGGTCGAGCGCCTGGCGTTCGCCGTCGGTGAGCAGGTCGATCCGGCCAAGAGGGGTGGTGGCCGGCCGCTCGGCGAAGGCGGTCAGCGCGCGCTGGAAGAGGGTGAGCAGCAGGCGCGCGGTGGACTCGTCGTACAGGTCGGTCGCGTACTGCACGCCGAGCCGCACCCCGTCGGGTTCGCCGTCGGGGCGGTGCGTCTCGGCGCAGTGGAAACTGAGGTCGAACTTGGCGGTGGCCAGGTCGGCCCCGTCGAGGACGGCGGGCAGGCCGCCGATGTGGACGGTGGCGTCCCGCGCGGTCTGCGCGGTGAGCATCACCTGGAAGAAGGGGTGCCGGCCCAGTGAGCGTTCCGGGTTGAGGTCCTCGACCAGCAGATCCAGGGGCAGGTCCTCGTGGGCGTACGCGGCCAGGTCCGTGTCCCGGACCTGGCGCAGGAGGTCGCCGATGCCGAGACCGCCGGACAGGTCGGCGCGCAGCGCCAGGGAGTTGACGAAGAACCCCACGAGTTCGTGCAGGTCCTCCTCCGGCCGGCCGGCCACCGGCGTGCCCACCACCACGTCCGGGCCGGCGCCCGCCGCCCGCAGAGCCACGGACAGCGCGGACCGGGCCACCATGAAGAACGTCGCACGGTTGGCGCGGGCGAGGCCGGTGAGCGCCCGATGCGCGGTGGCGTCGAGGAGGCCGCTGACCGAGGCCCCCCGGTGGGTCGGCTCCGCCGGGCGGGGCCGGTCGGCCGGCAGCCGGGTCACGGCCGGGATGCCGGCCAGGGCCTCCCGCCAGTGGGCGAGCTGCTCGTGGGCCGTGCTCCGCGGGTCGCCGGGATCACCGAGCATGTCCCGCTGCCACAGCGCGTAGTCCGCGTACTGGACCGGCAGCGGCTCCCGGTCGGGAGCGCGGCCCTCGGCGCGCGCCCGGTAGGCGGCGTCGAGGTCGGCGAGCAGGCAGCCGACGGACCAGCCGTCGGTGGCGATGTGATGGATCAGCAGGACCAGGACCCCGTGTCCCCCGGGACCGGTGAACAGCCGTACACGCAGCGGAAGTTCACGCGTGATGTCGACGGGGGTGCGGACGAAAGCGGTGACCAGGGCGTCCACGTCCTCGCCGGCCGCGCACTCCCGGACCTCGAACCGCACGTCGGGATCGCCGACGATGTGCTGGTACGGCTCGCCGTCCTGGGCCGGGTAGAGCGTGCGCAGTACCTCGTGGCGCTCCACCACGTCCCGTACCGCCGCCTCAAGAGCGCCCCGGTCGGGGGCGCCGTCCTCGAAGCGGAGCACGACGGGGGCGTTGTAGGCCGGGGACGAGCCCTCCAGCCGGTTCAGGAACCACAGCCGGCGCTGCGCGTACGAGAGGGGGATCACGGTTGCTGCTCCTCGGGGTAGGCGGGCTGTCTCTTA
>NZ_JARJHW010000318.1:0-4169 GCF_040560175.1 Streptomyces panacea | reverse complement strand
CGCCGGGCGCGTACGGCTATCCGCAGCAGCCCCTCGGCATGCCGACGGTCGGCCCCGGCTACCAGGCCGTGCTGCGCTACCGCGCGCCCGACGGCTCCGAGGCGCAGCTCATCCGCCGCTCGGCGCCCGGCACCCCGCACCCCGAGTGGCAGATCCTGCACGAGCTGCGCGCCATGAACGTGCCGCCGCAGCAGGTGCTCGAACTCCACACCGAGCTGGAGTCCTGCGAGCTGCCCGGCGGTTACTGCGCGCGGATGATCCGCGAGACCTGGCCGCAGGTGCGGATCACCAGCGTCGCCCCGTACGGCAGGGACCACTCCAGCCGTCAGCAGGGCATGCGGCATCTGCTCACCCACCAGGGCGAGTTGCACCAGGTCGCGGACGGTCCGGCGCGTCCGGCGCCGGTACGCGCTCCGCTGCCGCAGGTGCCGCCCGCGCAGCCGGTTCCGCCGGAGGCCATCGCGCAGGAGCTGGCGGGCGCGTTCGGCCCGCAGGGCATCTGCCGGTTCGACCAGCGGGCGGTGTCCCGTCAGGGCGTACCGGAGATCGTGGCGCGCACGCTCGTGTGGGCGGGTCTGCCGGGCGATTTCGGCCCGTTCTTCTGGGCGCAGCCCGCACAGCCTGTGGTGCCGACGCTGGCCGAGCTGGCCGCGCAGCGGCAGGTACGGCCCGCCGCGGACGCGGGGTCGTATCTGGTGATGGGCAGTGACTTCGGCCGGGCGATCTGTGTCCAGTACGGCACGGCGCACATCATGGCCGTGTCGGTCGAGACGGGTCCGGGTGGCCAGACGATCCCGCCGCAGTTCGTGAACACCGGGCTGCCGGAGTTCACGCGCTCGATGGCGCTGCTCGGCCGTATGTGGCGACTGCGCTTCGGTCTCAATCCGGAGCAGGCGGGACGCTGGACCGTCGACTTCCAGGCGCAGCTCGCCGCGATCGATCCGGCGGCGCTGTCGTCGCCGGAGAGCTGGTGGTCGGTGCTGCTGGAGCAGATGTGGGACGGGCTGCTCTGACGGCGACGGCGACGGCGACCGCGCGGTTCTGACCGTACGGGTGCCGGCCGGGCGGTGAGATCCGCCACGTACGAGCGCGCGCGAGGCGCCCCCGTGGATCACGGTGGGCGCCTCGGCCGTTCCCGCGCCCGGGTCGGGCGACGTGCGGAGATGGCTTGAACGCGTCGGCCGTGTCATCGGTACGGAAGCGGAATCAGGCGCCTGGCGTCAAATGCCGCATCCTTGAGCAGGATGGACGGGTGGGGCGTTTCGTAGGGGCGCCTGTCTCGTCACCGTAGGCCGGAGAGAGGCTTCAGGAATGGCTGCTGCACGGGCATCGGCTCACGGCTTCGACCCCGCTCGGGGCCGTGGTTACCGCCCTGAGCAGGTCGACCGGCGGGTCACGGAGCTGTCGGGGGACCGCGAGGACGCGGAGGCGCAGGAGCGGCGGCTCGCCGTTGTGGCCGAGCGCCTTCAGTTGGAGGCGGAGCTGCTGCGACAGCGGGTCGAGGCGCTGCCGCCGCAGACGTACGACTCACTGGGCGACCGCGCCCAGAAGATCCTGGCTCTGGTCGCCGAGGAGGCGGACGGGGCGCGTACGACCGCGCGGGAGAACGCGCAGGCGGCGTACGACGAGGCGGGCGAGGCGGTCCGCCGTACGCGCGAGGCGGCGCGGGCGCACGCGGAGGCGGTCACGGCCGACGCGGACGCGTACGCGACGCGGACCGTGGAGGGCGCGCAGGGCGCGGCCGACGAGCGGCGGACGGCGGCGCGCCGGGACGCCGAGGAGGTACGGGGCGCGGCGTTGGCCCGCTTCGACGACATCCGGCAGCGTACGGAGGCGTTGCTCACCGAGCTGTCGCAGGAGCACGCGGATCGACTGGCCGCGACGACGCGGGAGTTCACCGGCCGTGAGGCGGAGGCGGAGGCATACCAGACGGGGCTGGCGACCCGCTCGGACGCCCAACTCGCGGACGCGAGGCGTGCCTTCGCGGAGGGGGAGGAGAGCGCCCGGCACATCCAGGAGGACGCGGCGGCGCGCGCGGAGGACCTGATCGCGCAGGCGCGGGCGGCCGAGGAGCGGACCGTACGGGAGACGGAGCGGATCCTGCGGGAGCACACCGAGGTCCGCGAGGAGGTGCAGGCGCGGATGACGCATGTCCGCAACAGCCTGGCGGCACTGACGGGCCGGGCGCCCGTCGAGGCGGAGAGTTAGGTCGTGTCTTCGAAGTAGCGTCGTCCGCCCTCGGGCCGGGCGGGACTTTGAAGACAGGGCCTACCCCCCTCCTTCTTGATCAGGAGGTGTCCGTCGCGGGGTCGGTCGCCTTGCGGGGCCGCGGCTGCGCGTCGGGGGCCGGGTCCGGTGCCGGGTCCCGGTGGACGGGGAAGCGGCGTGGTGCGACGAAGAGCAGCACCAGCAGACAGAGCGCGGCGGCCATCGCCGCCCCCAGGAAGACGGAGTCGACCGCCGAGTCCACCGCGCGGCGCAGGAAGTCGGCCGCGCGGTCGGTGAGGGCCGCCGGGTCGTCCAGGGCGTGCGCCACGGAGTCGAGGTCCCGCGGGAGGCCGCTGCCGGGCGCGTCGGCGAGCCTGTTGGTGAGGACGCCGTTGGCCAGCGCCCCGAAGAGCGCGGCGCCCACGCTCTGGCCGAGCTGTCGGCAGAAGAGGATCGAGGCGGTCGCCGTACCGCGCTCCGACCAGCCGACCGTCCCCTGTACGGCGATGATCAGCGGGAGTTGGAACAGTCCGAGCCCCGCGCCGAGCACCAGCATCAGCACCGTCGGCTGCCACGCCTGGCCGGGGAAGGGCAGCAGGGGGAAGGCCAGCAGGACCAGCAGCGCGCAGGACATGCCGGTGATCGCGGTGCGGCGGAAGCCCACCCGGTTGTAGACGCGGTCGGAGAGCGCCGCGCTGATGGGCCAGGTCAGGGTCATCGCGGAGAGGACGAAGCCGGCGGCTATCGGGCCGAGGCCGAGGACGGACTGGGCGTATGTCGGCAGGAAGACCGTCGGGGCGATCATCAGCAGCCCGAGCGCGCCGAGCGCGAGGTTGACGGCGGCGATGGGGCGGCGGCGCCAGACCCAGCCGGGGATGATCGGCTCGGCCGCGCGCCGTTCGACGAGGAAGGTGACGACGGCGAGGAGGGCGGTGCCGCCGAGGAGCGCGAGCGAGGGGGCGGAGAGCCAGGGCCAGGCGACCCCGCCCTGGACGAGGGCGGTGACCAGGAGCGTGCCGGTGGCGAAGACGGCGAGCGCGCCGGCCCAGTCGACACGGGGGCGGGCCGGCGCGCCGGTTCCGGGGCCCCGCTTCGTACGGGCGGCGGCCCGGGTCTCACGGTCGCGTGTGCGGCCGGGCTCGTGCAGGTGGCGGACGGTGAGGTAGAGCGCGACGGCGCCCACCGGCAGATTGATCAGGAAGATCCAGCGCCAGTCCGCGTAGCCCGCGAGCAGGCCGCCGATGGCGGGTCCCGCGATGGAGGACGTGGCCCAGACGGTGGAGAGCTTGGCCTGGATCTTGGGGCGTTCCTTCAGGGGGTAGAGGTCGGCGGCGATGGTCTGCACCGTGCCCTGGATCGCGCCGCCCCCGAGGCCCTGGACGACGCGGAAGGCGATCAGGGACCCCATGTTCCACGCGGTCGCGCAGAGGACCGAGCCGATGAGGAAGATGACGATGCCCGCGATCAGTACGGGCTTGCGGCCGAAGGTGTCGGAGAGTTTTCCGTACACGGGGAGCGTGACCGTCGCGGCGAGCAGGTAGCCGGAGAAGAGCCAGGAGAAGACGGAGAAACCGCCGAGGTCTCCGACGATCTGCGGGACGGCGGTGGAGAGGATCGTGCCGTCCAGCGCGGCCAGTGCCATGCCGAGCATCAGGGCGGCGACGACGGGACCGCGGCGGGGCTCGGGTATGGCGGTCACAGGATCCCTTCCCTATGCAGGTATTTCCCTGGGACACCATCTCACTTGACCCTCTCGCAGTGGCAGGGTGCAGGGTTCGCTCCCGGAGACGAACCCTCAGAGGCGCTCCACCTGAGGGTGGAGAGCCCTTAGGTGGTTCTCCCTACTTCCGGCCAGGGCCGGTTCGTCCCGCCGGAGGAGGAGAAGAGGGGCGACCGTTCCTTAAGTTGGTCTTACACCGCGAGGCCGGTCGGGGGGCCGGTCGGTGAGGGGGGCTGGGCCC